>JAUNRL010000098.1:0-2688 GCA_030535715.1 Bacillota bacterium | reverse complement strand
GGCATACTGACCCGCTCCGGATTCAGAAACCGTTCAAAGATCAGACCGTACTTCATGGGGTCGATGTCGGTGATCCGCAGCGTGTAGGAAACGATACTGCCGGCAGCGGATCCTCTGCCCGGGCCGACCACGATGCCCCGGCTTCTGGCGTAGTTGATGAAATCCCAGACGATCAGGAAGTACTCGACATACCCCATATTCTCGATGGTGGTCAGTTCCGTGTCCAGACGGTTCTGCAGCTCCTCTCCCGGGTTCCCGTAGCGCTCACGAAGACCCTGTTCGCAGAGCCGGCGCAGATACTGCTGATTGGTCAGACCGTCCGGAGCGGTGAAATCCGGCAGATGCAGCTCGCCGAAGGTAAACTCCACCCTGCAGCGCTCGGCGATGGCGTGGGCATTATCCAGGGCTTCGGGATGATCGGCAAAGATTCGTCGCATTTCCTCTTCGGATTTCAGGTAAAACTCATCGTTGGCAAACCGTATTCTGCCCGGCTCATCGATGGTGGCCTGGGTCTGGATGCACATGAGCACGTCCTGGGCCCGGGCGTCTTCCCGGCGGACATAGTGGACGTCGTTGGTGGCGACCAAAGGCAATCCCGTCTCTTCGTGAAGCCGGAGCATATCCGGTAGAATCCTCACCTCTTCCTCCAGGCCCTGATCCTGCAGTTCCAGGAAGAAGTTGTTTTCTCCGAAGATTTCCGCCATCGCCAGCGCCTCCGCCTTCGCCCCGGCATAGTCACGGTTCAGCAGACGATTCTGAACATTGCCGGCAAGACAGGCACTCAGAGCGATGATGCCGCCCGAATACTGCCGCAGCAGATCCTTGTCCACCCGCGGCTTATAGTAGAAGCCGGTGCGGAAACTCTCGGAAACGATCTTCATCAGATTGCGGTATCCCTGATCGTTCTCCGCCAGAAGAACCAGATGCCCCATATGCTTGTCTCTGTCCACATCCCGGTCGAAGCGGGTCCGGGCTGCCGTATAGACTTCGCAGCCGATGACCGGCCGGATGCCCTGCTTTTTACATTCCCGGTAAAAATCGATCACACCGAACATGACGCCGTGATCCGTAATCGCCAGCGAATCCATTCCCAGCCCCGCGGCCCGGGAAACCAGATCGCTGATCCGGGACGCGCCATCCAGAAGACTGTATTCCGTATGTACATGCAGATGCGTGAACGCCATCGCTTCTCCTCTCGCTATGAATGTTATTCTATACCCGGGGCGGCGGCTCTGGCAACGGAAACTTGTTCCCAGACGTGATTTTTCTCTTTAAAAGCTCCCAGGAATGAAATATACTATATCTGCTGCTGCATCTGCTGCATCGGTTTGCGGAATGGCCGATGGCTTTGAGGAAGACCCCTATGAAAAAAGCTCTCTTTCTGATCGCTGTCCTTATTCTGGCTGCCCTGGCTGCGGCCGGCATCATGACGGTGAAATACACAAAATCCTACGACTATAAAAGCAGCTATTTCGATGACGGTTACATCATCAACGGCGTACGCTGCGACAAGATGAACTACGATGAAGCCGCCGAAAAAATCACCTCCCAGTGGAACGCCCGGGACGTTCTGATCGTCGGTGTGATGGACGAACCTCTGGCCGTGGTGTCCGATGCCGACTGCACCTATGACATCAGGGATCAGGTGGCGCAGATCAAGAAGCGGCATCCGGTTCTGTGCGCCATAAACCATTATCTGAACTTCCCGGTCTCTGTGCAGATGCCCATGAAGATCTCTTCCTGCAGCGATGCCTTCAGGGAACAGATTATGCACCTTCCCTTCCTGGATCGGAACAGCATTTCCGAAACCCGCGATGCCTATGTGGATCTTTCCGATCCTGATTTCCCCATCGTGCCCGAAGTTTACGGCAACCAGCCTGACGCGAAGCGAGTCTGCGCGGATATCCTGAAATTCATGGAAATGGGACAGACGAAGTTCGTCTTCAGCGACGAGGAATACACCGCCGTACCGAAGGTCAGAAGCGACGATCCCAAGCTTCTGGCCTATCAGAAATTCTGCCGCGATTACCTGAAGCAGAAGATCACCTATGATCTGGGCAGGGATTCCTATACGGTTTCCCAGGATGAACTCCTGGCCATGCTCAGCGATGACCTGTCCGGCAGCGCCGACGAAAAGGCGGTGCGGGAATTCGTGGCGAAAATCGCGAAGAAATATGACAATGTGGGAAAGGAGCGAACCGTGCGGTCTCTAACCGGCAGAACCGTGACCGTGGACAACGCCCAATACGGCTGGTCCGTGGATCAAGACGGAGAAACCGCGAAGCTGATGGAGGACATCGCCAGCCACAAGGACGTCTCCCGCCAGCCCGTCTGGGCCACCCAGGGCCTGGGCAGTTATTCCACGGATATGGGGGATACCTATGTGGATATCGACATCAGCAATCAGCGACTGACCTATTTCGAGGACGGTCAGGAGAAGCTCTCCTTTGACGTGGTCACCGGCTGCCGCAACACGAGAACCACCACCCCCACAGGCCTGTTCTCCGTTCTGGCCAAGGACACGAATGTGACCCTGAAAGGACGCAATGCCGACGGCAGCAAGTATAAGAGCTTCGTCCGCTACTGGATGGCTTTCCTGGGTTCCTCCTACGGTATGCATGACGCCAGCTGGCGCACCTCCTTCGGCGGAGACATCTGGATCAGCGCAGGCAGCCACGGCTGCGACAA
>JAUNRL010000006.1:7624-19157 GCA_030535715.1 Bacillota bacterium | reverse complement strand
TATGCTTCAGAAATTCTTCCTTGTCCGCGAACCAGGCAGCTTCCATGCAGCCTGCCTGCGCACCGTCCGCAATGTTCTTTGCCAGGGGGCCGATGCCAATGACCCGGTCGATGCCGCAGCCGGCGGCGAAGACACCCACATGATAGTGCATCCTTGCCTCATCGCTGCCCAATTCGTACATATCCCCGAGAATCGCCGTCCGTCTGCCGCGGCAGGCGCTTTTCTCCAGCACGCGAAGTGCCGCCTTCATGGAAGCCGGGCTGGCGTTATAGGTATCGTCGATAACCGTCAGGCCATCTCTGCGCCGGATTTTCAGTCGATTTCCGGTAAGTTCGGCCTTCGACAGGCCTCGCTGGATCTCTTCGCAGCTCATGCCCAGGTGATGGCCGACGGCTGCTGCCAGCGTGGCGTTCACCGCATTGTGCCGGCCGGGCAGAGGAACGGCAAAGAGCGTTCGCGTTCCCTCATATTCTACCGCAAAGCGGATGCCTTCGATACCCCTGTCTTCAATATCCGTCACAATATAATCGCTGTGGCCGTCACCGCCCACGAAAATCCGCTCATAGTTTCCGGCTGTTCTCTCCCGGGTAAGGAACTCCCCGTCTTCAGCGAAAACCATGGTTCCGCCCTCTTCCCGCGGCGCCACATGGGCCGCCAGCTCCATCTTCGCTCGGAAAACGCCCTCCCGGCTGCCCAGGTGTTCCATATGAGCCGTACCGATGTTGGTGATGACGCCGATTCCGGGACGGACGATGCCGGCGAGACAGTCAATCTCTCCGAAATCGCTCATGCCCATCTCCAGAACCACCGCCTCGTCCTCGTCCTCCAATCGGAAAATGCTGAGAGGCAAACCGATGTCGTTATTGTAATTCTTCATGTTCCGTCCGCAGCGGAACTTCTCATTGAGCACATACCAGATCAGATCCCGGGTGGATGTCTTGCCGACGCTGCCAGTAACGGCAATACGGATCAGATCCAGCTGATCCAGATACCAGGCTGCCAGTTTTCCCATGGCCGCTACCGTGTCCTCCACCAGAACGGCGTTGACGGTCATATCATCCGTGAGAGCCGCCGGATCGGAAATCAGAACGCTTCCGCATCCCTTCTTCACCACTTGGGAAAGGAACCGGTGCCCGTCCGTCCGCGTGCCCTTCACGCACACAAAAAGATCCTCTGCGCCGCACTCCCGGGAATCGTGCACAACGCCGCTGACTGTCCTGCGCTCACCTCTGCGGATGAGCTGTCCGCCCGAAGCTTTCGCTGCCTCTTCTATCGTGATGGTCTTCATCTTCCGGTCACTCTTCTCCGCATTTCTTTACTCTTTGTACAGATAGATCTTCGTTCCCTTTTTCACTTCTGTGCCTGCCGCCGGATACTGCTTGATCACGATGAAATCGTCGCTGGCGGCGCCGTCGTCCAGATCGTAATCCAGATCCTCCTCCATCAGCAGCGCCGCCGCGTCGCTGGCATTCTTTCCGATCACATCGGGGACGATCAGGGTTTTTTCCTCTTTGCCCTTTTTCTCCCCCCGGATTGCTTTTGCATCCGCAGAGATGTTCAGATAGGGCAGCGTCTTGGCGAGTACCTTGCTGACCGCCGGCGCCGCCGTCACGCTTCCGAACCGCACGCCCTTCGGGCTGTCCACGATAATCAGCACGGCGATCTTGGGGTCATTCATGGGCGCCATGGCGATGCAGGAGGAATAGGTGTCACCGCCGTATCCGCGGCCGCTTTCGCTGAGCTTGTTCGCCGTTCCGGTCTTGGCGCCGACCCGGTATCCGGGAACTGCCGCCGCCGTTGCGCCGCCGCCCTCGCCCGCCACGTATTCCATGACGTCACAGAGCTGCCTGGCCGTCTGTTTCGATACGGTCTGCCGGACCACGACCGGCTTGAATTCCTCCACGGTCTTACCCTTGGCGTCGGTCATCTCCTTCACCAGATGGGGCTTCATCAGCTTCCCTTCGTTGCCCAGAGAGCAGACCGCGGTGATCAGCTCGATGGGGGTGACCGCCACGCCCTGGCCGAAGCCGATAGTCGCCAGTCCGATCTCGCCAGCGCTCTCTTTATCCTGGAGAATGGCCGTGGCCTCTCCCGGAAAATCAATCCCGGTCTTGTCCTTCACGCCGAAGGTGTCCAGATACTCGTAGAACGTATCCAGGCCGATCTTCAGGGCAATCTTCATGAACACCGGGTTACAGGAATTGCTGACCGCCTCCTTCACCGTCTCCCTTCCGTGGGAGTCGGGATAGGCCCAGCACTTGATGAACCGGCCGGCCACTTTGTAGCCGCTGTTGCAGGTGAACTTGTCCTTCAGGGTGACCACATTCTCCTCCAGCGCCGTGGAGGTGGTGATCAGTTTGAAGGTAGAACCCGGCTCGTACACATCGCAGATCAGCGAATTTCTCCACATATCCGACAGATAATCCGTCTGTTCGTTGGAGGTCATACTCCGGAAAACAACGATATCCTCATCGTCGGTGGGTTCCATGGGCTTGTTCAGGTCGAAGGAGGGGATCTGACCCATGGCCAGGATTCTTCCTGTCTCCACCTCCATCACAATGCCCATGCACCGCTTGGCCTTGGTCTTCTTCCGGGCGCCGGCCAGAGCCTCCTCCAGATAATGCTGCACCACATGATCCAGCGTGGTAACAATGTTGTATCCGTCCCGGGTCTGGTAGTGCCGTTCGTCCCCGTAATTGTTGGCCAGCTGCCGCCCACTGGTATCCGTATAGCTTACCCAGCGGCCGGAAACGCCGCTCAGGTAGGAGTTGTACTGCAGTTCCAGGCCGGACAGGCCCTCATTGTCGATGTTGACGGAACCCAGCACATGGGCCGCACTCTCTCCCAACGGATAGTTCCGGCGGGTGTCTTCGACGATTTCGATGCCCCTGGCGCCGGACTCGCGGATGGCGTCCGCCGCGTCCTTGTTCAGCCCGCGGCAGACACAGACCAGTTTTTCCCCCGAGTTCAGAATCTCGGCGATCTTATTGGATGGAACGCCCGTATAGGCCTCCAGCACAGAGGTGGTTTGAGCCACACTGCGCCTGATCTCTTTGTGGTTTTCCCCCATCTTCACGCTGTCCGGGCGAACCCAGATGGAATAGCAGCTGACGCTGACCGCCAGTTCATCTCCATTGGTATCGTAGATCACGCCCCGTTCAGCCATCAGGGTCTTATCCTTGGTTTGCTGTTCGATGGCCCGGGCGGAGTACTCCTCACCCTTGACGATCTGCACCCAGCCGACTCGGAAGGCCAGCACCAGAAGCAATGCAAAAAACAGCATCGCGACGATAATCAGATTCCGTTTGCTTCTTTCCGTGACCGACATGATTGTCTCCGTAAATAAACAGCGAATCCCGGGCCGCAGAGCGCGCGGTCCGGGTTCAGGATGCGATAATTATTGATAGGCTTTCGACTTCAGAACATCGGCGAATCCCGCAGGCGGCATGTCGCTGCTGGACACATAGACAATCTGTTCCGTCTTCGCCGCTTTCATCTTCAATTCCGATGCAGCCCGCTCCTCAACGTACCCGACTCCGTTCATGGTCGTCTGACTGGACTGGAGATGTTTGATGTCATCCCAGAGCGCACTGTTTTCCGCCTCCGTCACCCCGATCTCGTACTTGATGGATGCGGCGTAGGCGGTCATGACAATGAGCAGGATCAGGGTCAGGGCCACAGCCGCCAGCCCCAGCAGGATCAGTTTCCGATCCTTGAGGATGCCCAAGTCGAGGGCGCCCGCCCTTCTGGCGGCCTGCCGCCGCTGCTCCCTGTGCTCCCGGGGCTCCCGGGGTTTCATATCTAAACCGTATTTCTGATATTGTTCCTGATATTCATACCATTGTTCCGCTGCAATCATACCATAGCCCCATTCCGGTTTCCTGTTCTGTGTTTCGCCCGGCCGTCCGCCGAGGGCAGTTTTTCTATCGCCCGCATTTTCGCGCTGCGGGCTCTTGGATTACTCTCCTGTTCTTCCCGGGATGCCGCGACCGGCTTGCCGGTGACCTTTTTGACGTCCGGTCGCTTTCCGCATACGCAGACCGGGAGGTCCTTCGGACATGTGCAGGGGTCCAGCCGCCTGGCAAAGGCCTCCTTTACTATCCTGTCTTCCAGGGAGTGGAAGGTGATGATGCATAACCTTCCCCCCGGAAGCAGGACGTCGCAGTAGTCTTTACAGGATTGTAAGAGTTGGTCTAATTCGCCGTTGACCTCAATCCGGATGGCCTGAAACGTCCGCTTCGCCGGATGGGGTCCGTCCCGTCTGGCCGATGCCGGGATCGCCGCCTTGATAATATCCGTCAGCTGCCCGGTAGTCTCGATCGGCCCTTCTTTTCTTTTTTCAACGATGAAACCGGCAATGCGTCCCGCCCATCGTTCTTCTCCGTAGTTCTTTATGATATCCGCCAGCTGTTCCCGGCTGTAGCTGTTCACCACATCCCGGGCGCTGAAGGTCTCGCTGCGGTCCATCCGCATATCCAGCGGCGCGTCCTGCATATAGGAAAATCCCCTCTCGGGATTATCCAGCTGAAAGGACGAAACGCCGATATCCAGCAATGCGCCGTCGATGCCGGGAATATCCAGTTCTTTCAGGATCTCCCTGATCCGCGCGTAGGTGTTCTTCACCAGAATCTTCCGGCAGGAGTAAGGCGCGAGCCGCTTCTCCGCCGCGTCCAGCGCATCCTGATCCCGGTCGATGCCGATCAGGGTTCCTCCGGAGCCGATCCGTTCAGCGATCCCCGATGCGTGACCTCCCCCGCCCAGGGTTCCGTCCACATAGATTCCGCCTTCCCGGAGTTTCAGCGCGTCCATGCACTCCGTGAAGAGTACCGGCGTATGCCTAAAATCCATAGATCTCCAGTCCCTCTGCCGCTTCGCTGGCATCCAGAAGTTCTCCCGTGTCCGGATTCAGTTCCGTATTCCACTGCTCTCTGCTCCAGACCTCAATAACCTTATTGCTGCCGACGGTGATCAGCTCCTTCTCGATCCCCGCATATTCCCGCAGTTCCTGAGGAATCGTCAGCCGTCCCTGTTTGTCAATGTCGCACTCCGCCGCGGAAGAATGAAAATGTCTCCGTACACGCCGGCTGTTGGGATTGCTCGTAGGCAGTTCGTCCAGCTTGTCCACAAACTTCTTCCACTCCTCCATGGTGTAAATGGTGAGACATCTGTCCAGGGATTTAGCCATGATGCACTTGCCCCGCAGTTCCTCCCGGAACTTGGACGGTACAATCAGCCTGAACTTGCTGTCTATGGAGTTGTTATACTTTCCGACAAACATGTTCGCTCTCCAGATGGTTTTCCCGGTGACGCGCCGCCTGTCCGGCGATCCGTCTTCTGTCCGGCATCCGATTTTACGGTAGAAAAAAACTCCTTTTGCCTCTGATTCTCCACCATTTTAAGCCACTTCACTCCATTTGTCAACCACTTTACTCCCTCACGACGCATTATTCTCCAATTTGCTTGTCACCGTCTCCTTTTGCGTGTATGATAATAATGGTTAGTTATCATTGATTTTTGAACGATTTACCGGGTTTATGCAGAAATGATGATGAAGAAGTGTTTCAGACTGATCCTTTCCGGACTGTTATGCCTTTCCCTGTCCGCCTCCCTTTCCGCGTGCAGCGGACAGGAGGATTTCGATGTCGGTTATGACGGAGAAAACGCGGACGTGGAATTTCTCACCAGAGACTATGCCCAGCAGCTGATCAACGACGGTGCGGAAACCGTCACCGGTTCCGTCTCCCTCGTTTCTTCCGGAGACAGTTACAAGGTGGTTGTTGAACAGAAACAGGTCGTGGTGAATGAAAACTACGAAGATGGCTATTACATTGCCGACCGGAACATGACTTCAGAGTACGAGTTTGGCGCGGATATGGGCATCGTCGTGCTGAACAACGGCACACTGACGGTCTGCGACGCGGAAACCTTCGCGAAGGACTACTCCGGCAGCCAGGACGATCTGTACACCGTCCATCTCATGGGCGATACGGTAGAACTGATTCTTGCGCTGGATCCCCGGCAACTGGTAAACAGCAATCAGTAATCCTATGCCTGCACCGGATCCCATAGCCTTTACCATCTTTCATATCGACATTATGTGGTACGCGATTCTGATCTGTGGAGGAATTGTCGCAGCCGCTTTTTTGTGTTGCCGCCGGGCACCCGCTCACGGTCTGACTTCGGATCAGATTCTGAACTTCGCACTCATCTGCATCCCGGCCGGCATCACCGGCGCCCGCCTCTACTATGTTCTGTTTCACTGGAGCTGGTACGCGGGAGACTTTTTTCGCATCATCAATATCCGCGGCGGCGGCCTGGCCATTCACGGCGGGCTGATCGCCGGGCTGAGCACGGCTGCTCTTCTGTGCTGGATCTGGAACATCCACCCGCTGAACCTGCTGGATCTAGCCGCACCCTCTATTGCCTTTGCTCAGTCCGTAGGACGCTGGGGCAACTATTTCAACGCCGAAGCCCACGGCGGCCCCACCGATCTTCCCTGGGCCATCACCGTGGACGGGCAGTCGGTTCACCCTACCTTCCTCTACGAATCCATCTGGTGCTTTCTGCTGTTCCTTTTTCTTCTCTGGATGGACAGCCGTTACCGGTCATTCGAAGGACGCACCTTCCTCCTCTACGGTATGCTCTATTCGCTGGAGCGTTTCTTCGTGGAAGCGCTTCGCACGGACAGTCTCATGATCGGCCCCTTCAAACAGGCCCCCCTCATCACTCCGGACATACTCATCGTCTGCGCCGCCGCCTACGTCATCCCGCAGCGCCGGCATCGCTCCGGCCAATCCGGTCCCTCCAATTCGGAGCAACGATGATACCGCTCGCTTGTTCCGGTGTTTTCACCGGCTGGTTGGCTAACCAGTTGTGAACCTTCTCATCAAACTTCCTGTGCCTGTAGGCCCACGATTTTTCTGCGGAAGGCCCATACATCAGGGGCATCGGGTCAGATCATGCTCCTTTTCGTCAGATTCTGCAGGCCTGAAGGCCCATACAGTCAACCTACGAAAAACGACCAGCACCATCCTGATGCTGGTCGTACCGTCCCTTTCTTTACGATTTCCGAATGCAGCCATCCCGGTCAGAGCGACCGTCCAGGCTAAACGTTGAACAGGAAGTGGCAGATGTCGCCGTCCTGCACCACGTACTCCTTCCCTTCCGAGCGGAGCCATCCGCGCTCTTTGGCCGCGGATAGCTTCCCGTCGGCCTCCATCAGCTTATCGTAGGCGATGGTCTCGGAGCGAATGAAGCCTTTCTCGAAATCCGTGTGGATCTTTCCGGCCGCCTGGGGAGCTTTGGTTCCCCGGCGGATGGTCCAGGCCCGGGTTTCGTCCTCGCCTGTGGTGATGAAGGAGATCAGATCCAGAAGCGCATAAGAGGAATGAATCAGCTTCTCCAGACCGGACTGGGTGATTCCCAGTTCCTCCAGAAACAGGTCCCGCTCATCGTCCTCCAGTTCAGACAGCTCGGCTTCCACGCGGGCGCAGATCACCACAACTTCCGAGCCCTCTTTTTCGGCATACTCCCGAACCGCCTGCACATACCCGTTGTCCTCGCCGGCGGCATCCTCCTCCGCCACATTGGCCGCATAAATTACCGGCTTATACGAAAGCAGATTCAGACTCTTCACAAACTCCGCCTCATCCTCATCCAGCTCCATGGCTCTGGCCGATGTTCCTCCGCCAATGAACTCCGCTACCCGGTTCAGCAGATCCAGCTCCTTCTGCAGGCCCTTGTCCCCCTTCAGATTCTTCTGCGTCTTTTGAATCCTGCGCTCCAGCACCTCCATGTCGGAGAGAATCAGTTCCATATTGATGGTTTCGATATCGGATACCGGATCGATCTTCCCGTCCACATGCACCACGTTCCCGTCCTCAAAGCAGCGCACCACATGTACGATGGCCTCCACCTCGCGGATATGACCCAGGAACTTGTTGCCCAGACCCTCGCCCTTGCTGGCGCCCTTCACCAGCCCGGCGATGTCGCAGAACTCGATGGTGGTGTAGATGGTCTTCTTCGAATGATAAATCTCCGACAATTTCGTCACCCGCTCATCGGGCACGGTCACCACACCCACATTGGGCTCAATGGTGCAGAACGGATAGTTCGCCGCTTCCGCCCCCGCCCGGGTGATGGCGTTAAAAAGTGTACTTTTTCCTACATTGGGTAATCCCACGATTCCGAGTTTCATATTTCACGATCTCCTTTGTGTTCCTACACACCGGCGAATCCGCCGGCCCGCCGCGGGAAACAGTATATCACAGTCCCCGGGAAATTGTAAATAAAGGCAATCCCGGACAGGGGTCAGAAGCATACGCAGCTACATATCGTCCCGCAGAGACTTGCCGGCATTGGAAGCCTGAGCCGGAGCCAGAGAAAGGCCGACCACGCCGGCCAGGATCAGCGCGCCGCAGATATAGTGGTACCAGTTGAGCGGTTCGCCCAGGATCAGCGCGCCGGCGATGATGGAGACCAGCGTCGATGCGCTGCTGAAAACGGTGCTCTGGATGATCTCCATATGGGCTAGCATGTAGGACATGAACTGAGCCGAAAGCAAAATACAGAAGATGCCCAGGAAAGAGACCCAGATCACAAACTGGGGATGGGTCAGGGGTTCAAACAGGCCGTGGAGATCGCGGGTCGCCAGTGCCCGTGCCAGAGCCGCCCCGTAAAAGATCACAAAGCCGCTGACGGAGATGCAGATGGTGATTTCAATGGGCGCGAAGACCCCCCGCACATAACGGGCGGACACGTTCTGGCAGCCCATGAAGATGCTGCTGATGGTCATGATGATCAGCCCGGTCACGTTCAGGTGGATATCCGTCGCGTTGAGGATGATCAGGACGATCAGCGCCGCGACAGTGAGCACAACGAAGAAGTTCTGCAGCGGGGTTGACTTTTCCCCCAGCGTGATCCGGCCGATAATCTTGGCAAAAATCGGTACCATGGCAAACACGATAGCTCCCTCGATGGAGGTGGCGAAGTACATAGCCAGAATCTGCAGAATCATGAAGGCCAGATAGAAGCCGGCCGTCTGATAAAGTTTGGCCTTCGGACGCCCGGGTTCGGCCCCGGGATACCTGCCCGTCACCCTGCTGACGGCCATGAAGATGCTGACGCCGATCAGCGCCGCCGCGAACCGGCAGGCGATGAGAGTCAGCGTATCCGCATAAGGCACGCACTTCTTGATGCCGAAAAAAGAAAATCCGATGGACAGGGTAAAGGCCGCGCCAACCGTATAGAGTTTCCACCGGCTCACGCCGTTAATCGTTTTGCCCATCAGAAGAAAACTCCTCTCACAAAGATCTCCAGCCCGATGAAGATCAGAATCACACCGCCCAGAATACCGGCTTTGCCGGAGAGCCGCGTGCCGATGATTCTGCCGGCAACAAGCCCGCCGATACAGATGCTGAAGGTAACGGCCATGATGATGACCGAGCACAGGAATGCGGCGGATGCATCGTAGGATGCGAAGGCAAATCCGACGGAAAGCGCATCAATGGACGTGGCGATGCCCTGGACGATCAGCGTGCCCAAGCCGACCGGGGTACCGGCCGCTTTACGAACTTCATCCGCCCCGCCGGCCTGCTCCGCCACCGCGTTCAACATCGGTTCCGATGCCGCGTCCGCTTTTCGGGCGCGGTTCTCCAGAATGCCTTCCTGCAGCATTTTGCCGCCGATAAAGAGCAGCAGGATCAGCGCAATCCAGGGAACGGCTTTCTGAAATGTCCGGAAGGCCTGCGCCAGGGAATGCACGCAGAACCAGCCCGCCATGGGCATGAGGAATTGAAAGACTCCGAAGGTGCTCGCGATGAGGCAGGCCTTTCGCTTCCTCATGTGAGGCTCGTTCAGCCCATTGACGATGGATACGCTGAACGCGTCCACCGCCAGGCCTACGCCGAGCAGTATGCTTGCCAGAATCAGTCCCAGCGTCACGGTCATCCTCTCTCATCCCTCCGCCTGTCGCGCTCCAGATACGGCAGTACCCGGTTCATGGGGAAACCGATCACGTTGTCCCGGTCGCCCGCGATGCGGTCGATATACCGGCCGAAGGTTTCCTGAATCGCGTAGCCGCCGGCCTTGTCGTAAGGCTCGCCGGTGCGGACGTAGGCCCGCAGTTCATCGTCCGAGTAGATGCCGAACACCACGTCGGTCCTTTCAAAAAGACAGCGTTTCTCCGCCGGCTCCTAGGTATTGTCAATCAGGCAGACTCCGGTGATCACCTGATGGGTCCGGTTCCGCAGAAGCGACAGAATGGCGAACGCTTCCTCCTCGTCCGCGGGCTTGCCGATGATCCGTCCGTCGGCCACGACAATGGTGTCCGCCGCGACGATGAATCCCTGCTCCCGGGCGGCAACATCCTGTGCCTTGCAAAGAGCCAGAAACATAACCGTCGTCTCCGGGGCGAGCGCCATGGGAAGATGCTCCCCCGCACCGGAGGGCCGGATCTTCACCGGAATGCCCTCCCGGGCGAACATTTCCCGCCGCCGCGGCGAAGCGCTGGCCAGCACGATGTCCCCGCGGTAAACGGGCATCGCGGCCGGCGCTGCGCATTCGTCAACCGTCCCTGCATTCCCGGGCTGGGGCGCCGGACTGCTGCTCCAGATTGTCCCATGTTCGTTCTGCGTCATGATGGCATCCTCTTTCCTGCCGCCTTCTCCCTGTCCGGCCGCCTACAGATTCCCGACGGCTTCCTTCAGCACCCTGCCGATGGCCTCGTGAATCACCAGATCAGCCCGTCCATCGTAGGATGTGCTGCTTTTGTTGATCAGCACCAGATGCTTTCCATGAAAATAATTTATAAATCCGGCCGCCGGATAAACCACCAGCGACGTTCCCCCGATGATCAGGGTATCGGCATCCGCGATGGCATCCACAGCACCCCGGATCTGGGCATCATCCAGCGCTTCCTCGTAGAGCACCACATCCGGCTTGATGATACCGCCGCACTTCCCGCAGCGGGGAATATGCCCGTCGCAGCGGGTCGGATCCATCACATACTCCAGATCATAGGACGCGCCGCAGTCCATGCAGTAATTGCGCAGAACGGATCCGTGCAGTTCGTGGACCGTCCGGCTCCCGGCCTTCTGGTGCAAGCCGTCGATGTTCTGGGTGACCACCGCCTTCAGCTTGCCCATGTCCTCCAACTTCGCCAGCGCCAGATGGGCCGGATTCGGCTCAGCGTCGACATAGATCATGTTGCTTTTGTAATAATCAAAAAACGTCTCCGTGTTCTGCAGGAAAAAACTGTGGGAAATCATCTGCTCCGGAGACATCCCGTAGGCCTGCTGCGCATGGTAGAGACCCTGTTCCGACCGGAAATCCGGAATACTGCTCTCCGTGGACACTCCCGCTCCGCCGAAGAATACGATGTTGTTGCTTTCCTTCAGAATAGTCGTCAGTTCTTCATACACTTTCGTTTACCTCCCGTCTGAATTTCCGATGCGGTCGATCACCGCGAAAAGCAGCGCCGCGCCAGCCGCCGTAGCCAGAGTCGCAATACAGGTCAGCATCTTCGCGCCGCTGA
>JAUNRL010000006.1:7228-7614 GCA_030535715.1 Bacillota bacterium | reverse complement strand
CCCAGCAAGCTGGAAAAAATCGTCGTCACCGTGATCATGGTGGTGAAGAGCGCCTGACCGCGGACGGCCTCACCCTTGCTCATGATCTCGCCGGTGAAGTAAACCATCCCCGGCAGGAACAGCGCGAAGGAGACCAGCTGGAACGCCTGAGCCGCGAAGAGCATCCCCACGGAATTCGCCAGCCAGCACATCAGAATCTTGATGGTGAGTCCCACCGATGCCACCTTGAGCAGGAGCTGGCAGGGAAACCGTTTCTTCAGCCGGCTGAACACCACCATGGTCGGGATCTCCAGAAAAGCCATCAGCCCGAGAATCCGACCCATGTCCTCGCTGGTTCCGCCCACGTTCGCGACGATCTGCACCATATAATTGTTCAGGATGGAGTT
>JAUNRL010000006.1:0-7218 GCA_030535715.1 Bacillota bacterium | reverse complement strand
GTTGGAAAAAAACAACCCCACCACGCCGATATTCAGAATAAAGAACAGCCGGTTCCTCGCCATGAACTGTCTCATGGTAATCTTCTCCGGTCCCTCTTCCGTCAGTCCCGGCTCCGGAGATGATCCGGATCCCTCTTCGGACGGTATGCCGCTTTCCGCTCCCTTCTCGATCCGCGCGGCCTGCTTTCTGCCATAGAGCCGGCGCGCGCTGACGAAGGTCCCTCTGGTCATGAACAGGCTGATCAGCATCATGGCGCAGGTGATCTCTGCCGTTGCCGGCAGCACCATAATCCCCATGTGCTCCACTATGGTTCCCAGCACCGCCACCAGCAGAGAATAGGCCAGGGATCCCACGCTGCGGGCAATGCCGAAGTTGACCGACACACCGCTCTCCTCCAGTTTGAAGGTCAGCGAATTGTACATGGGCTGCAGCACCGTGTGCCAGGCGATCAGCAGAACGAAGATCACGCCGAGAGCCAGACTCCCCCCAGGGAAAAAAAACATGCCTAGGGTGAAAAGCATCATCATAACCGTCATGGCCGAAGTGATGCCGATGACGCCCACCTTCACCGACCGATCCGCCAGATCCGCCGTCAGCGGCTGCAAAACCACCGCCAGAATGTTGGCCGCGGCCAGCGTCATGCCGATCTGTACATTGGCGTATCCCTTCGCCAATAGGAACACCGAAGCGAAGCTGCTGACGATGCCGTAGATCATCCAATAGGTTCCGAAAATGCTTCCATACCAGAAGTTAAGTTGCTTTTCCATGATCCCTTTCTGTCTGAAGACTACAGATCATAATACAGAGAAAACTCGGCCGGATGCGGAATGGAATTCACCTTCTCGAAATCCGCCGTTCTTCTCGTGATCCAGATGTTAATCAGTTCCTGGGGGAACACGCCGCCGGCGGTCAGGTAATCGTGATCCGCCTCCAGAGCGTGCAGCGCCTCCAGCAGGTTTGTGGGGAGCGCCTGAACCTCCTTCTTCTGCTCCTCGGTCAGTTCATACAGATTGAAGTCGTAAGGGCCCCATCCGCCCTTCATGGGATCAATCTTCTTTTCGATCCCGTCGATACCGGCCATCAAAATCGCCGCGAAGGCGTAGTAGGGATTGCAGGTGCCGTCCGGGTTACGCAGCTCGAACCGCTTGGTCTCCGGCGATTTGGCGTAAGCCGGAATGCGGATGACGGAACTGCGGTTGGCCGTCGCGAAGCCAATGGTAACCGGCGCCTCAAAACCGGGCACCAGCCGCTTATAGGAGTTGGTGGACGGGTTGGTAAAGGCGCACAGGCTGGCCGCATGCTCCAAGAGACCGCCCATAAAGTACATGGCCGTTTCCGAAAGATTGGAGTATTTGTCGCCGTAGAACAGAGGCTTGCCGTCCTTGAACAGATGCATGTGCACATGCAGTCCGGATCCCGCCTCGTCGTAAATGGGCTTGGGCAGGAAGGTGGCTGTCCGGTTGTCTTCCACCGCCGTGTTCCTGATGATGTACTTGGCGATCATCGTCGCGTCCGCCATCTCCGTCATCTCGCCCAGCTCGACCTCAATCTCCACCTGTCCCGGTCCGCCGACCTCGTGATGGTGATACTTGACCTTGACGCCCCAGTCCTCCATGATCATGCAGATCCTGGCCCGCGTGTTATATGTAATGTCCTGGGGGATATCCGCATGATAGCCCCTCTTGCGGCCCACCTGATAACCCTTGTTGCGGATATCGTCCTCGATCGCGGTATTCCACTCCGCCTGCTCCGTATCCACCTCGCAGAACACCGATTCAGAACGGGCCGCGTAGGCCACCCGGTCAAAGAGGTAAAACTCGTATTCCGGTCCAACGATCATCTGGTCAGCGATTCCCTGATCCCGCATATACTGCTCCGCCGCCAGAGCCACGTTTCTCGGATACTGGTCAAAGGGACGGTTCTCCGGTTCATCAATCACGTACACGTCGCCCATCATGGTGATGGTAGGCACGCTCACGAATCCGTCGACAATAGCCGTTTTCAGGTTGGGAATGAAAACCATATCCGACTTCTCGATGGGCGCGTATCCGTAATTGGATCCATCAAATCCGATGCCGTCCTTCATGGTTTTTTCCGAAAACCGATTCACGGGAATGGACAGGTGCCGCCATCTTCCCTCCAGGTCGACCATTTTGAAATCGATCATCTCAATCCCGTTTTCTTCGATGTACTTTTTGACTTCCGCCACAGACTCAAACATGGTTTTTCTCCTTTTTCGTTCTCCCTTTAAAGGTCAGTATACTTCCGCAAAAGCAACCCTGTCAACGCGCCCCTGCAGGGACTGCGGATCCCTCGCCGTCTGACGCGGCCGGGCTGCCGTTCTTTCCTATACGTTCTCCTCGAAACTCCGGCCGCAGTGGGGGCAGGTGATCCGGATCTTTCCCGCGCCCACGGGCACCTTCAGGCTGCTCTTGCAGTAGGGACAGATGAAAATGCGTTTACCCTCATCGGCGTCCTTCTTTCGGAAGCCGGCCTGCCGGGCAGCGGAAGCTCCCGCCCCCTGCTCCGGGCGTCCGCCGGTTCCCACACCGCTCTGTCCGCCGGTAAACCGGCCTTTCATTTCCATATATTTCCTGTTCTCTTCCTGCCGCCTGGGAATATTCCGGGAAAACATCCGCGCATACACCAGGCAGAGAATGATCACCACCACGACATTCAGCCAGTGACGGGGCATGAAGATGCCGATGACGATCAGCACCGCCGCTGCGATCAGCAGGAAACGGTTGAACTCGTCGTTGCCATATCTTCCGATCATGACCCTTCTCATCCAGTCTCTGAATCCGTTCATTTGCCAAATACCTCCTGTGCCGCTTCTACCGATTTCATGGCGTCGCTGCAGTAATAGTCCGCTCCAATGGCCCTGGCGTAATCCTCGGTCAGCACCGCACCGCCCACCATAACGCGGCATGCCGGCGCCTCTGCCCGGAGAGCCGCGATGGTCTCTTCCATGCTCTTCAGCGTTGTGGTCATCAGCGCGGACAGACCCACCAGGCGGATCTCCTTTTCCTTCACCGCACGGACGATCTCCTCCACCGGCACATTCCGCCCCAGATCGATCATGCGGTAGCCGTAATTGTCCATGATCACCTTCACGATGTTCTTGCCGATGTCGTGAACGTCCCCCTGTACGGTGGCGATGACTACATCCCCCAGTTTCGCCTCCGGTCTGTCCCATTCGGCCATCCGCACCCGGATGACCTCGAATCCCGCTTGGGCGGCCGCGGCCGCCTGCAGCATCTGGGGCAGAAACAGGGTCCCTCCCTCGAAGGCCCTGCCCACCTGATCCAGCGCCGGAATCAGGTACTGGTTCACGACGGTCA
Source organism: Bacillota bacterium (assembly GCA_030535715.1). Lineage (GTDB taxonomy): Bacteria > Bacillota > Clostridia > Peptostreptococcales > Anaerovoracaceae > Lentihominibacter. The sequence continues at coordinate 3,876 of JAUNRL010000006.1, read as the reverse complement.
TCTCATCCTCCGTCTGCAGCAGTTCCTTCACCGCCATCACGGTTTCCCCTTCCATACCCGTGCGGACCTCGCGGAAGAGATCGTGCTGCGCCATCGGTGCAGCCTGGGCTGAAACCGACGCCATGCCGGGCTGCGCGCCCTCCAGCGCCGGCCGGCCGCCGATACCCGTTCCCATGGTCATGCCGCCGTAACGACCGATGTAGGCAGCGGCTGTTTCGTCCGCGTTCTTCAGCACGTTGAATGCATAGATCGACGCCATCATGTCCTCATCGTTGGGATTGATGATGGGCAGATCCAGTCCGTTTTCCATGGCCATAATCAGGAAGGTCCGGTTGATCAGAGGCCGCAGCGGCAGGCCGAAACTGACGTTGGAAACGCCCAGAGCCGTCACCAGCCCCAGCTTCTCCTTGACCATCCGCACGGCCTTCAGGGTCTCGTTCACCGCTTCCTGCTGGGCGGACACCGTCAGAGTCAGACAATCTACGATCACATCCTGCCGGGGAATGCCGTACTCCTCCGCCCGGTTCACAATCCGCTCCACGATGGCGAAGCGCTCCTCTGCGCTCTCGGGAATCCCCTTCTCATCCAGGGTCAGCGCGATGACCGCCGCGCCGTATTTTTTCACCAGCGGCAGAACCGCTTCCATGCTCTTTTTTTCTCCGTTGACGGAGTTGACGACAGGCTTGCCGTTGCAGATCCGCAGGGCCGCCTCGATGGCTGCCGGATTGGATGAATCAATCTGCAGCGGCAGATCCGTAACGGCCTGCAGCCGTTTGATCAGCTTCGGCAGAACCGTCGCTTCGTCCAGTCCGGGAACGCCCACATTCACGTCCAGAATTTCTGCACCGACTTCCGCCTGATCGATGGCCTGGCCGAGGACATAATCAAAATCCCCCTCCAGCAGCGCCTGCTTCATGCGCTTTTTGCCCGTGGGATTCAGCCGCTCACCGATGACGGTCACGTGATCGACGGTGACCACCCGGCTGCGGCTGGTCAGCTTCGGCGCCGCCGATCCGGCCTCTTCGGCCACGCTTGTCCCACCCGCTTCTGCGGCCGCCGGTCTGTCAGCCTCACGCGCCGCCTCCGCCACGCCTCGGATGTAATCCGGATCAGTGCCGCAGCAGCCGCCCACCATGTCGGTGCCGACCGCGATATACTGCCGCATATACTCCACAAACTGCCCGCAGGTGATGTCGTACTCACCTGTGGTCGGATCCGGAAGGCCTGCGTTGGGCTTGGCAAACACCGGCAGATCGGTGAAGATCATCAGTTTCCGGATCAGAGGCAGAATCTGGGCCGGGCCTAGGGAGCAGTTGATACCCATGGCATCCACGCCCAGTCCCTCCAGGGTCACCGCCATGACCTCCAGGCTGGTGCCCGTGAAGGTTCGCCCGTCCTCATCGAAGGACATGGATACGATGACCGGCAGGCTGCTGTTTTCCTTCGCCGCCAGCACCGCCGCCTTCACCTCGTAGAGATCGGTCATGGTCTCGATGGCAATCAGGTTGGCGCCTTCCGCCGCGCCGGCGCGCGCCAGAACCGCATAGGCTTCATAGGCCTCCTCGAAGCTCAGCGCTCCCATAGGTTCCAGCATTTCCCCCAGGGGCCCCATATCCAGCGCCACGAGGATTTCTCTGCCTGCGGCAGTGGCTTCTTCCCGCACCGCTTTCGCCGGCGCCATCAGCCGGCGGATGTCCTCCTCCACACGGCCGGCCCGCTGCCTCTGCCGCTGGCGGTTCATGGTGAAGGTCGGCGAATAAATGATATCCGCACCGGCCTGAACGTACCGGCGGTGGATGTCCTCCACCACCTCCGGATGCTCCAGCAGGTAATCATTCTGATCGTATCCCGAGGGCATACCCGCCCGCTGCAGCATGGTACCCATGGCGCCGTCCAGAATCCAGGTTTTCTTCTTGAAATCAATCATATGTTTACCCGTAAAAATCCGCCTCGGTATTGACTCCCAGTCCTTTCAGCTTGCAGATGGTGTTGACCACCGAAAAGATGGTCACCGCGCCCAGGCTCGCCGTCGTATCATCCTGATCGAACCGGGGGAAATCTCGCAGATATCAAAGCCGATGATCCTGCTGAAACGGATGATGTGCTTGATCACCGGCAGCACCACCTCGGGATCCCGTCCAATGGACTGGGTCGCGCTGACCCCGGGAGCGAAGGCCGAGGAAAACACGTCGATGCAGATGTCCGCGATCTGGTGGAACATGGAGCCCGACGAACTCCCCTTGTCATAGGACCGCAGATCGAAGTGGGCATCGAAGTTAATAATGCCGATGTCCGAAGGATTGCCTTTGTCCGTCCGGAACCGGCGCTGGCCCTGAAAGTACCCGAGGGTGGCCTCATGCCCGCCGCTCAGAATGATCGGAAACAGATTCAGCTGCAGAATCCGTTCCATCGCCCGGGCAAGAATTTCCTGTCCTTCCTCCATGGCGCTCACATGGTTTTTCAGCACCTCCAGTTTCTCCGTCCGTCAATTACTGTTTGTAGTATACCATCATTCTCCGTTTAATGTTATGCTTTATTCATAGCGTAGGCAGGAGAACTGTCAAATGGAATAGTATAGAATCATCCCGGGACAGAACGGGAGAGTGTCGAACATCACGAAATGGCTGGTGGCGATCATCGCCGTCTTCATGGGCTTCAAAGGCATTCAGGCCTGTAGTGCTACATTCCCTTTGCCTTAGCCCTGATCACTTCTGTAAACCCTTCAATGCAGTTCATCGACAACAGATCCTTTACCCCGTCCCAAACCCGGATGGCTACATTCGGATCGTTCATGGTATACAGGTGCACTCCGTCCACTCCGTGTTCGATCAGATCCCGAATCTGCTTCACCGCAAAGGCAATGCCGGCCTCGTACAACCCCTCGGGATCGTGCTCGCACCGCCCGATCATGGCGGTGAATTCATGGGGCAGACTGGCCCCGGACAACTGCACCGTCTTCTCGATCTGACTGGACTTGACAATGGGCATGATGCCCGCGGAAATCGGCACATTGATGCCCGCCCCTCTCGCCCGGTCCAGAAAATCATAGAACGCGTCATTATCAAAGAACAACTGGCTGATCAGCACCTGCACACCAGCGCCGATCTTGTACTTCAGATTCTGGATATCGCTGTCCAGGGATTCGCTCTGGTAATGCCCCTCCGGGTAGCAGGCACCCAGGATCTGCAGCTGATCGTTGCACATCCTCTGGATCTCTATGGCCAGTTCATTGGCGTGCCGGTACTCCCGCCTGATGTTCTCTCCGGGGACGATATCCCCCCGCAGAGCCATCACATTCTCGATCTCCGCTTCCGCGAACCGGCCGATCATCTCCTTCACGTCCTCCCTTGTGGAATTCACGCAGGTCAGATGGGCCACCGTTTCTATTCCGAAATCCCGCTTGATGCTGGAGGCGATTTCGCAGGTGGAATTGTCCGCGATATTCCCTCCCGCGCCATAGGTCACGCTGATAAAGTCCGGCCGGCACCCGGCCAGCTTTTTCACTGCCTTGTAAATGGACTCCCGGTTGGTCTTCCTCTTCGGCGGAAACACCTCCAGGGAAAACACCGGCTTTTTCTCTCTGTACAGTTCGGGAATCCTCATTTCACCGTTCCTCTTTTCTTCCCCTTCTCTTCTTATTTTTCATTCTACACTCGCCGCGGCCTCCTGCCAACGAGCTTTTCACCGACCACATGGTTTTATCTTTCTTTACCGGTGAGCAGATCCGTCATGCAACAACTACAATCAGGGGGCATTCTGCCCTCTTCATCGGTCAATAGCTTCATCATTTTTTCCCCGATGAAGAAAAGGATCCAAGGGAAATCAGTCATGCGTTTTTTCACCGGCAATCTATCGTCTTAACGCAACGACCGGTGA
>JAUNRL010000097.1 GCA_030535715.1 Bacillota bacterium | reverse complement strand
TGGCGGATATCCCCCAGAGGCTTTTCCCCGTGGGACGGCTGGACACCCAGACCACCGGACTGCTGATCATGACCAACGACGGCGATCTTGCCCAGCGGCTGACTCATCCGGGCCACGAGGTCTGGAAGACCTATGTGGCGTCGGTGGCCGGCGTGATGAGCGATGTGCGCCTGGCGAAGCTTCGCCAGGGCATGGATATCGGCGGATTTGTCACTTCTCCTGCAAAGGCAAGAGTGCTGAAGCAGAATCCCCGTTCCGCCGTGGTGGAGATTGCCATCCGGGAAGGGAAAAACCGGCAGGTGCGCCGGATGTTCGCCGCGGTGGGCAACCGGGTGCAGTCCCTGGAGCGGATTGCCGTCGGAAACATCCGTCTGGGCCGTCTGAAAGAGGGCCACTGGCGGAAGCTGAGCCGGGAAGAAATCGAGTATCTGAAGACGCTTAATTCGAAGGAAAGCCGTATCAAAAGAAACCATCCACGAAAGTGAAATGGTCTCTTTTCCGGTTTGGAAGATGAAGCGGATGAACCGGGGAGCCGGTCCATCCGGGTTTATTTTCTTTTGGCTTCTTTCGGGGTAACGCAGACGCCTTTGGCTCTGGCCACGACGATAGGCTCGTCCAGCGCGTCGGCGGCGGAGGGGCTGATGTCCGGTCTGGCCGCGACGACCTTTCTGGCCTCGAAGACCATCTTTCTGGAGGTGTTGCCGAACTCGGTGATCTCGCCGTAGGCTTCAATGTAGTCGCCGGCATAGGTGGGAGCCAGGAACTCGACTTCATCGTATCGCAGGAACAGGCCCTCGTCTCCGTCGGCCTTGATCAGCAGTTCGGTTGCCACGTCACCGAAGAGGTGCACCATGTGGGCACCGTCGACCAGGCTTCCGCCATAGTGGGCATCTTTGTGGGACATACGCAGTCTCAGGGTTGAAGTAATCTTTTCCATGGTATTCTCCTTATGGTTTAATTATGTAGAGATGATTGATGACTTTACATCAATATCTATTGCAAATGCTGTGCCAATGAGGTATCATTGGAAACAGGACAGGGCGAACCGAATCTGGTTCAAAATGGATGAGAAGGTGTGCTCGTTTTGTGTTCACCCGGATGACATGAGCACAGGATGAAGAAGAGGAAAGCAGATGAAGAGCAACTACGGACTCGACAGGGTGGTCTCTCCGCCGCAGGTTTTCCCTGCGACTGCCTGGGAACTGGACAACAGCCGGGCTTTGCGTAGAGGGGAGATTCGGGTCAGCCTGCGCAAGGTTCACATCGAGGGAACCAGCTTCCGGCAGATGTGGCAGGACGCGGGCAGAGACGAGGAGCGACTGAAGGAAATCATCTCCGACATCGTACTGAGGCGGGGAAAACTGCATAATCCGGTGACGGACACCGGAGGTGTGCTTTGCGGCGTGATCGAGGAAATCGCGCCGGACTATGAGAACGAGAGCGGATTTTCCGTCGGTGATGAGGTGTTCTGCAACGCCTCTCTGGCCGGCATCCCCATGGCGATTGCCAATATTACGGCCATCGATCCGATCTATCCCCAGTTTGAAGCGGAGGGCTACGCGATTCTTCTGCCCGGTGTGCCTATCCTGAAAAAGCCGGCAGCTCTGCCTGAAGATCTGCTGCTTTTTGTGTTTAATGAATCCGGGACGGTGTACAACGTCAGCAAGGAGGCGGAGGGCAGGAAGAATATTGCGGTTATCGGCAATAACATGATGACTAATCTTCTCTACGGGTACGCGATCCGCCGGGCGGCGGGAAAGAACGCGAAGATCTACTGCTTCCTTGACCGCAACGCGGAGGATCCCTTTCGGGGTGAAAAAATCCGGGAACTGATGGATCGGGTCTTCGATGCCCGGATTCGGATGAACATGCTGCGTCCGGTTTCCTGCCTGGAGACGCTGGAACCTTATCCCCAGATGGATCTGTCGGTCAACTGCGCGGATATTCCCGGCTCAGAGACCATCAACATCATGCTCACCCGGTCCGGCGGAACGGTGGTCTTCGCCAACTTCATCAGCAATTACAACATGGCCCTGTATATCACGGAGGCCGTTTCCCGGGAACTGCACATCAAGTGCGCTGACGGGTACATTCTGGAATACGATGAGTTTGACTATGATCTTGTGCGTGACCTGGCGCCCTGGCTGGAAGGAGTGCTGATCAGCCGGGAGGCACGCAGGAAGAAGGAGCGCCGGGTAACTTACGAAATGGAGCTGGAGGAGATTTACCGGAATCGCAACCTGTCGGAAGCCCGGGATTTCGTCGTAGCCAGCAAAACCATGAGCGGAGTTCTGGACGAAGCGCTGAGCGTAGCCAAATACGACTGCAACGTGCTGATCTCCGGCGATACCGGCGTCGGCAAGGAGAGGATCGCCGGCCTGATTCAGAAGAACAGCAAGCGCAATATGCATCCCTATCTCCGGGTCAACTGCGCGTCCATCTCTCCGAATCTGATGGAATCGGAGTTCTTCGGCTATGAAAAGGGCGCGTTTACCGGCGCGGATGCAAAGGGCAAGAAAGGCCTGTTTGAAGCGGCGGACAACGGGGTCATCTTCCTGGATGAGGTAGGTGAGCTGCCGCTGAATATGCAGGCCAAGCTGCTGCGGGTGATCCAGGATGGCGAGTTCCTTCGGGTCGGCGGAACGGTGCCCATCAAGACCAACGTGCGGATCATCTCCGCTACCAACCGGAGACTGGAGGACATGGTGGAGCAGAAGCAATTCCGCCGGGATCTCTATTACCGGCTGAACGTCTTCCCCATCAACATCCCCGCGCTGAGTGAGCGCCGGGAGGACATTCCGCCGCTGATTCAGGCCTTTATCGGCCGGTACAACGAGAAATTCGGCATGAGCAAGTACATTGACGATGACGCGGTGGAATACCTGAAGAACCGATCCTGGCCAGGCAATATCCGGGAATTGGAAAACGTGATCCAGCGGTTGATGATCGCCAGCCGCCAGGACAGCATCACCATCATGGATGTACTGATGGAGACGGAGGAAAAGATGGCGATCCGCATACAGGACGCCGCGTCCAGGGATGAAATCGATCAGGAAGGCGCCAGCCTGAATCAGCTGGTAAACGCTTTTGAAAAGGATTTGATCCGCTATGCCTGGGAAAGACACGGCTCCACCCGCAAGGCGGCGAAAGCCATCGGCATCAGCCAGACCCAGTTTGTCCGTAAGAAGAACAAATACCACATCGACTGATCCGGCCGAAAAAAAGGAGATCTCCTCGGTGAACCGTCCGGAAGGGAGGAAAATCGTCCCGCTGAACCGAAACCGGTTCAAACGGCGCAGGGATTGTACATAAATCAGAACATAACAGGAAACCGGCCGGAGGAAACGTTGATTTTGCAGGGGTTGCCTTTTTGCCCTCAAAAACAGAGAATGTGGCACATAAATTGCTTAATATATAATGTAATGTAACGGACTGGTTACAAAGGGCCTGGGGTCGGCGGAAAATGCTCATCCACTGGTCGCCGGTCCTGTCAATAACACCTGTTTTACAAGGAGGAACAAACACATGAAAAAAGGAAATCCGTTTGGAACGCACAGAGTCATTTCCCCGAAGGGCATCTTGCCGCAGCCGGCAGACGTGATCGACAACAGCATGGAGATCTACGACAATGAGGTTCTGATCGATGTCATCACTCTGAACATCGACTCCGCGTCCTTCACCGAAATCGTCAGACGCGTCTGCGACGGCAAGAAGCCGGTCGACATCGACGGCGACGAGGTCGAAATGGCGAAGGTCAAGGCCAAGATGCTGGAGATCGTGGCCAACGCCGGAAAACACAAGAATCCCTGGACCGGATCCGGCGGCATGCTGATCGGAACCGTCAAGGAAGTCGGACCCGAGTACAAGGGCGACCTGAAGGTGGGCGACAAGATCGCGACGCTGGTTTCCCTGTCCCTGACTCCGCTGGTCATCGAAGAGATCCACGAGATGAGACCGGCCATCGACCAGGTCGACATCACCGGTCAGGCTATCCTGTTCCAGAGCGGCATCTATGCCAAGCTGCCCGATGATATGCCCGAAGGTCTGGCTCTGTCCGCGCTGGACGTTGCCGGCGCACCGGCTCAGGCGGCCAAGCTGACCCGCCCCGGAGACACGGTTCTGGTTATCGGCGGCGGCGGCAAGTCCGGTCTGCTGTGCCTGTATGAGGCCAAGAAGATGGCCGGCGTTACCGGCAAGGTTATCTGCGCGGCGGGTTCCCAGAAGTCCGAAGACAGAGCGAGAAAGCTGGATCTGGCGGATGAGTACTTCCACATGGATGCCACTGACGCGGTCGGTATGTATGAGAAGATCATGGAACTGACCGACGGCGAGCTGTGCGATGTGGTCATCAACTGCGTTTCCATCGAGAACACCGAGATGGGCTCCATCCTGACCTGCAAGGACGACGGCGTCGTTTACTTCTTCTCCATGGCGACCAGCTTCACTAAGGCTGCTCTGGGTGCGGAAGGCGTTGGCAAGGACGTCAACATGATGATCGGCAACGGCTACACCAAGGGTCACG
>JAUNRL010000096.1 GCA_030535715.1 Bacillota bacterium | reverse complement strand
AAGATCAACGGTGAGGTGAAGGACGTCTGCAGCGGAAAGCGCAGGAACTTCTCCGCGGTATCCAAAGTCGGCCGCGTGGCCGGACTCTTCTGCTGTCTGCTGATCCCGTTTCTGGCGGGCTGCTTCTATTTTTATCTGACGTTCGGTTTCTTCGCGGGCCTATGCGTGACCGCGCTCTGTCCACTGGTGATTCTGATTTCCATGTGGAGTCTGGTGAGCAAGACGGATGCGTTCCGGACGAAAAAGAAACCGGTGCGCATCGTCATCAGCCTCCTGATCATGCTGGCGGCGGTACTGCTGGAGGCATCGGTCATAGTGCGGGACTATCCCGTTCTGGCTGCCGTCTTCACGGTATCCGTTCTGGCGGCGGCAGTGGCGACGATCTTTGTCCGCAAACGGATGAACAATGAGATTTACGGCAGAGTGCTGGGGTTCCGGGAGTTTATCCGGACGGCGGAGTACGATCGGCTGAAGATGCTCTCCAACGAGGATCCGGCGTATTACTTCAACATCCTGCCCTACGCCTTCATCTTCGGTATGTCCACGAAGTGGGCGGACAAGTTCGCTGAATTCCCGATTCCGCAGCCGGAATGGTACCGCAGCGACGCGCCCTTTGATCCCATGTTCGGGCACTGGATGTTCGTCAACACCGGAAGCGGGCTGAACAGCGCGGCCAACGGATATTATAGGGCAGTGGGGTCGGGCATGCTGTCCGGCGCCCTGGACAGCGGAAGCGGCGGCTTCGGGGGAGGCGGATTCTCCGGCGGCGGTTTCGGCGGAGGAGGAGGCGGTTCCTGGTAAAAAGGCAATCCCGGCGGGAGAACACACGGCAGGATATTCAAGTGAAGGGACAGACAGCAATGAGTAATACGATGAGACAGACCGGACCGGTGGGGATCATCGGTGCCATGAAACCGGAAATGGATGCCATCAAGGCACAGGTTGAGAATCCGCAGGTGACGACCGTGAGCGGAATTGCCTTTGTGGAAGGAAGAATTCACGGCGTACCCGTGGTCGTGGCCACCAGCGGCATCGGCAAGGTCTTCGCAGCCATCTGCGCACAGACCATGATCCTCCGGTATGCGCCGCGGCTGATCATTAACGTGGGTGTGGCCGGATCCCTCACGCCGGATCTGAACGTCGGTGACATCGCCGTCGCGGATGCCGTGGTGCAGCACGATCTGGATACGACGGGCATCGGCGATCCCCTGGGCATGATTTCCGGGCTGGATCTGATCGAACTGCCCTGTTGCCGGGAGACGGCAGACGGACTTGCGGAGAGCGCAGCCCGCCAGGGGTATCATCACCGGTGCGGCGTTATCGCATCCGGGGATGTGTTCATCCGGGGAGGGGAGCGCAAGCGCTTCATCGTTGATCAGTTCCATGCCATCTCCTGCGAGATGGAGGGGGCCAGCGTCGGTCATGTCTGCTTCGTGAACGATACGCCCTTCTGCGTGCTGCGGGCCATCTCCGACAGCGGTGATGAGAACGCCATCAGCGATTACGATATGTCTCTGGAGATGGCGGCGGATCGGGCCACCCGGGTGATGGACGGGTATTTGAAGGAGCTGAGCGAATGAACATCACCGTATACTGCGGTTCGGGAAAAGGCAGCGATCCGGCATTTGAAGAAGCGGCGGTAAAGCTGGGGCGATGGATTGTCCGCAGCGGCCACGGAATGGTTTATGGAGGCGGCAACGTCGGGCTCATGGGCATCGCGGCGGATGTTGTCCTCGCCGGCGGCGGCGAGGTGACGGGCGTCATCCCGGAGTTTCTGATTGAACATGAAAAAGGACATGAGGGTCTCCACACGCTGGAGGTGGTAAAGACCATGTCCCAGAGAAAAAATCGCATGATGGAACTGGGCGATGCCTTCCTGGCCATGCCCGGCGGAACAGGCACTTTGGAGGAGATCGCGGAAGTGATCTCCCTGTCCAGACTCAGGCTTCATGAGAAGCCATGCGTGTTCTATAACGTCAGGGAATTCTATCAGCCCATGAAGGATATGCTGCAGGCCATGGTGGACGCGGACTTTCTGTCGGCGGAGATGCTGGGACGGATCCGGTTCATCGAGGAACCGGAGGAACTGTCCGGCATACTGACCGGGAACCGCTGATTCTGCACTTCACAGTTTCTGAATGGATTCGACGGCCTTGACGAACAGCACACCGTGATCCAGAATCGCGTCGGTAACGACATCCTGGTAAATATCCTCCTGTTCGAGATAATCCTCCCCATAGACTTTGGCCATGACCTCAGCTTTGGGGCTTTTTTCAAATCCGGAACCCAGCTGCATTTCCTCTTCACCAAACTCCCCGTCCCCATCTCCGTTGTCGGCTATGATGAGCACGGGGAAGGAGTACAGGAGCACGGAACCATTGTCGCCGGTGTCTTCCTCCTGAAGAACGGTCTGTTCCTCATCGGTCAGATCCACATTCAGCGCCGGCAGTTCCGCCACGGCATTCATCAGAGTTTCCGTATTCATGCCGATGTGCTCCGTGACCAGTTCAGCATAGGTGTGGGCGAGGAAACTGTACTGTTCTCCGAAATCGGGTACGCCGTCCACGGACAGCTCCATGATATTGACGCCGATCTCGATGTCCTGTTCGCGGGTGATGAATACGTCAAAGCGGAAGATCTCTTCCGTTTCCCCTTCAAACTCTTCCGCGTCCTCTTCGCTCAGTCCGGGAACGTATACGCCCAGATCGTCAAATACTCCCATATTGTCCTTCCTTTCCGCGGAACCGCCGCTTTTTTACGGTCGGAATTCATTGCCTTTGCGGCCGGTAACATATGCACGGCAGTCTTCCCTTAACCGGATGTGCCGGCTGCTGAACCCAGTATAGCACAGCCCGGGGGGAAACCGATATGATATAATATAAAAGAAAAGAAAGAACAGAGGAGAAATCGGAATGAGCGGAAGAACGAAAGCGCCGGCTTTTTCTCCGGCGGAAGTGGAGCGGCTGCTGGATTTTCTCCGGGAGGAGTACCCGGATGCCGGCTGCGCTCTGGAGCATGTGAACGTATTCGAGCTGCTGATCTGCGTGGTGCTGTCGGCGCAGACGACGGACGTGAGCGTCAATAAGGTTTCGGGAAAACTCTTTGCGGCCTGGCCGGATGCGTACGCTCTTGCCGAAGCGGATCAGGAAGAGGTTATGGAGGTTATCCGCTCCATCGGTATGTATAAGACCAAATCCCGGAACATCATCCGTCTGGCGAAGGAGCTCTGTGAAAAGCATGGGGGAGAGGTGCCGGAGGATTACGATGCGCTGGTGGCGCTGCCCGGCGTCGGCCGCAAAACGGCCAACGTGGTGCTGGCTGTCGGGTTCGGGCAGCAGAGGATCGCCGTGGATACCCACGTCTTCCGGGTGGCGAACCGGATCGGTCTGGCCAACGAAAAGGGCGTACTCAGGACTGAGTACGCCCTCATGAACATTCTTCCTGAGCCGCGGTGGAGCGAAGCCCATCACAGCCTGATCTTTCACGGGCGCCGCTGCTGTACCGCGCGTAAACCGGCCTGCGGGCGCTGTGTGATTGGGGCTCTCTGCCGAAAGGCCGGGCTTTAGCGTCTATTCGATGACCCGCACCCGGATGATGCCTTCGCCGGAAAGGGCGGAAGCGTCAACGGAGCCGGTCGTTTCAGCCAGTACGACGGTGACATCGCCCTTGCTGGCGCAGACCATATCCACGCCCGGCAGTGCCGCGGCGACCTTTTCCGCTGCGCCTGCGTCCGCTTTGGCCATGACGCACAGGCGCACGCCTTTTTTCGGGCCCATGGAAACGGCGGGGAAGTTGACGGAATTTGTGATGTTGCCGTTCTCCAGATAGTCCATCACCTGGTCCACAGCCATGCTGGCGCAGTTGTCTTCCGCTTCGGCGGAGGAAGCGCCCAGATGGGGAATCACGATGATCTGTTCCTTGTCCGCGTTCAGCACCGCGTCATCGGCGAAGTCGGTGACGTAGCGTCCGACCCTGCCGCTGTCAATGGCGGCCAGAAGATCTTCGTCATTTATCAGCTTGTCCCGGGCGAAATTCAGGAAGACAACACCGTCCTTCATCTGGGTGAAGGCTTCCGCGTTTATCATGTTTCTGGTCTGGTCGTTGGCCGGAACGTGGATGGAGATATAATCGCATACGGGATACAGATCCTTCAGCTGATCGACAACCTGCACGGTGGGGGAGAGAGCGTGGGCGGCCTCCATGCCGCGTCAACGGAAATGTACGGGTCACAGCCGATAACCTTCATGCCCAGCTGTTCCGCGGCGTTGGCCACCAGGATGCCGATGGAGCCCAGCCCGATGATACCCAGAGTTTTGCCCTGAATCTCCGTGCCGGCGAACTGACCTTTTCCCTTTTCGATCTGTTTGCCGACACCTTCGCTGCCGACCAGCGTCTTCGCCCAGGTCAGTGCCGCGGGAATGTTCCGCGCGGCCATCAGCATACCGGCCAGGCAGAGCTCCTTGACTGGTTTGGCGTTGGCGCCCGGCGCGTTAAAGACGACGATGCCCTGTTCGGTGCACCGGTC
>JAUNRL010000095.1:403-4532 GCA_030535715.1 Bacillota bacterium | reverse complement strand
GAGTAAATATGGAAGCAACCGCAAAGGCAATCAGAACACAGAGCGCCACGCGCAGGATTGTCATTGTTCTTACTTTATTTTCCATACGCCAATCATATCCTATTCTGTCCGGAATTACAAGAGTCAGTTTTCGCTTCCGGCGTGCCCGCCGGAGCCGCCTGTCCGGTGCTGCCTTTGCCCGCCAAGGCCGCATCCGCCGACTGAACCGCAGCCGGGGCCGCCTGTCCGGTGTTGCCTGTGCCCGCCGGGGCCGCATCCGGCCTCGGTTGACGGGGCGGCTTCGGGAACAGCTTCACCTTGATGGGATTCCAGACCATGTGGAAGATCTCCGCCACAATGCCACCGCCGATGTAGGCGATGAAGGCGTAGATCCAGGGCACGATCCAGGGTGACCAGCCCAGATCAAAAAGGAAGTTCCGGTCGAACATGAAGTACATAAACAGCATGTGGATCAGATAGATGATCAGCGTGTTGTCCGACAGCTTCCGCAGGTACTTCTTCCCCCGCTCCGAGAACTGATGGTTCCGGAACACGGTCACAATGAAGTAGAACAGCGCCGTGTTCTTCAGAATGATGAGGATGCTGAACTTCTGTGTGGTGGCCACAACCGTCGTATCGCCGGTGTGAATCCAGTTGAAAAGATTGCACCAGATGCCGAAGAGGGTCGCCGCTATGCCCAGGGCATAGATCAGATACCGGAAGCCCCTGGTCGGCCGATAGGAATAAGCGATCCAGCCGAACAGCATCCACATGGGGTACTGGCCAAACAGACCGATAGGCGTCTTGTTCAACGCCGGATCAATATAGGTTTTCCCGTAGGGCAGCCCCGGCCAGTCGCGGATCGTGCACAGGATCAGCGTCCCGATGAAAATCAGTATAATATACAGAAACAGCTTCCGGTCCCGGGTCGCCGTAATGGGCCGCAGGATCGGGCAAAGAATATACAGCCCCAGAATCATGGGAATATACCACATATGATAGGGCTCAATCAGCCACTGCTGAATGAAGAATCGGGGCGTAATCTCCGGTGCCGGATCCATCATCCAGATCCGGTACAGCGCATAGACCAGACTCCAGAACAGATAGGCGCTGGTCATCTTCACCACATTCTTCTTCCAGACCTTTTTCGCCGTCACATTCCGCTCCGGCGACAGGAAAAAGATCCCGCTGACCATGACGAACAGAACCGTCGGTGAGCCGAAAATCATCCGGTAAAGCAGATAATGCAGCCACTCCGAGGACTGGGCATCGACGGGGATATTGTAATACAGTGTATGAATGAAGGCGTGCAGACCGCACACCATGAAACAGGATGTGCAGCGGAGCACATCCACCGACCAGTCCCGCTTTCCGCCCCCGAACATGGGGGGAACTTCTTCAACCGAAAAAAAAGGGCGTTTTTCCATAGTTCTCCTTTTCTGATCCATATTCATCCCTTTCAATTCACTCCTACCATTGTATTAAACGCGCCGAAAAAATCAACCCCAATTTCGGAAAAAAGCAGCCATTGCCTTTCCACAATCTTCCATAATCCATCCGAAATTGACGCCATGCCCGCAATCGTTTAATATAAAGGCAATCCCGGCGGTGCACCACCGCCCGTCTGTCCGGACCAAGGAGCACACCATGGACATCAATGCCATCATGAAAAACCTTCGCACGAAAGGGCTTAGAGAGACCCTGCGCATCCGCGCGGACCGCAGCGCCGATCCCCGGCAGAAACGGCTCCGCCGGAAGCTGCGCGCCACCCGGATCCTGCAGCCGGTCATGGCCGAAGCCGGCTCTTCCCCGGAAGATCTGGCTGCCATGGAAACGATCCTGCAGGAGATGGAACGCGCCGACGTAAATACCCTGAATGATGACCGGTTCAGCGAATGGGATCAGCGGATGCGTGCCCTGGAAAAGCCGCCGGTCCGGCGCGCCCTGAGGACGAAGTTCATCAAGGAAGTCCTGCCGAACGCCTACGACGAAGCCGCCGCGGCTCCGGTCACAAACGACATCGTCTTCCTCCAGCCAAGAAAAGGCCTGAACCAGAGTTTCCAGTACATCTATCACCGGATCGAACGGGACTACCCCTATACGCCACGGCTTTTCGAGCTGCAGAGGGGCATCGTCTCCGCCACGGAGCACTACCTCAACGCCGAGCGCTTCATCCGCGCCGCCGCCACGGCCAAAGCCATCATGGTTCACGAATCCAGCGAGTTTCTGGGCTACGTGAACATCCGCCCGGAGACCAGAGTCATCCAGCTTTGGCACGGGTGCGGCATCATCAAAAGCATCGGCCTGGACAACGCGAACAAACCCGGCTTCAAGTCCCAGGCCGACTATGAGGAATTCCCCGAATACAACAAGTACGATCTGGTGACCATCGCCAGCGAAGAGCTGCGCTGGGTCTTTGAGCGGTTCATGGGACTTCCGGCCGGCAGCCCGGTCATTCAGCCCATCGGCGTCAGCCGGACCGACGAGTTCTTCGACCCCGAATACATCGACCGGTGCTATCAGAAACTCTACGAGCGCATTCCCGCCGCCCGGGAGAAAAAGGTCATCCTCTATGCCCCCACCTACCGGGGCGTGGATCCCAACCGGGTCGCCCCCGACAGAGTGGATATCCCCCTCTTCGCCCGGGAGCTTTCCGATGAGTACATCCTGATCATCAAGCACCACCAGACGGCGAAAGACCTGCCGCCCATTCCGGAAGAGTACGACGGCGTCTTTGCCTGGGACATGACCCGGGGGCAGGGCATGAACATCAACGAGCTGATGACCGTCTCCGACGTCTGCATCTCCGACTACTCTTCCCTCGTCTTTGAGTTCTCCCTCTTCCAGCGGCCCATCCTGCTCTATCTCTTCGACGTGGAGGACTACCGGGATTCCCGCGGGATGTACTATTCCTGTGAGGAGCTGTCTGCCTGCGGCCCCGTATTCAAAACCAGCGAAGACATGGTTGAATACCTGCGCCACCTCGACGAGCGCTTCGACAAATCTCAGGTCACCGCCTTCCGGGACAAATATATGTCCGCCTGTGACGGACATGCAACGGAACGGATTATGGAATTCATCGAAGGCTGAGTCTCACACGTTTCTTCGGATCAGATCCAGCATATTCAGCACCGCGTACTGCCGGTTGGTGTTTCGGCTGCGGGTGTTCCATGTGATTTTTCGGCAGACGGTTTTCTCCCCCGATGCAAAGGCCATCCAGACCAAACCCACCGGCTTGTCTTCTGTTCCTCCGTCGGGCCCGGCGATGCCCGTCACCGAGATGCCGATGTCCGTACCGCTCACCCGACGGACCCCCTCGGCCATCTCCCGGGCGGTCTCCTCACTGACGGCGCCGAACTGTTCCAGGGTCTCTTCCCTGACCCCCAGTTCTTCCCTTTTGGCCCGGTTGGAATAGGTCACCAGGCTCCGGTCAAAGACGGCGGAAATGCCAGGGATCTCCGTCAGCGTCGCACCGAACAGCCCGCCAGTGCAGGATTCGGCGGCGGAGATAGTCAGATTCCGCTCCATGAGCATCCGGCCCGCCACCTGCACCAGTTCCTTGTCCTCCGTGCTGTAGACGTATTCGCCTACCCGCTCCTGTACCTTTCGGATCATCTCCTCCACAGCGGCCTCCGCCTCTTCCGCGGTCTTCCGCTTGGAAGCGATCCGCAGGGCGGTCTCCCCGATCTTGGCATAGGTGGCGATGGTAGGGTCGGTCTGCCCGTCGATGAGATCCAGCAGTTCCGTTTCCAAAGAGGATTCACCGATGCCGAAGGTGCGCAGCATCCGGTGGACCAGCACCTCCTCTTCGCCGGTAAACAGCAGCGGCTCCGCCTTTTCTTCAAAGAGCCAGGTCATCTCCCGGGGCGGTCCCGGCAGACAGCAGACGATCACCTCATGGGCGGTGTCCGCATCAGGGTTTCCTGCATGGCCCGCAGCAGCTACCCCCTTCGTTCCACAGGCGGCGGACGAAAAAACTTTGCCTGCAGTATCCTTGCGGCAGGCCGGTTTGCTCTGTAATATGAACCCCGGCGCGGAGCCCTTCTCATTCCAGAGGATCTGCGCCCGGGACGGCAGCAGCGCCTGCTTCCGGTTGTTGTCCGTCATCACGCGGCCCCACTTCGCATAGCGGTCATAGAGCAGCGCCAGC
>JAUNRL010000095.1:0-393 GCA_030535715.1 Bacillota bacterium | reverse complement strand
ATCCTGCGCGAAGCCGATTCCCAGCTTCAGCACCTCCTCGTTCATCACCAGCTCATCGCCGAACACCCGGCACACCACTTCCTTGGTCAGGTCATCCTGGGTCGGCCCAAGTCCTCCGGTGGTAATGATCAGATCGCAGTCCGCCATTGCCTCCTGCAGCACACGGGTCAGCCGGCCGGGATTGTCCCCCACCGTATGGTGATGCAGCACATCCACGCCGTGATCGTTGAGCCGACGAGAAAGAAATACCGTGTTGGTATTGGTGATCTCCCCCATCAGCAGCTCCGTGCCTATGCTTATGATTGTCGCCCGTCTGCTCATGCCTCGTCTCCCGATCCCCCTGTTTCCGCTGCCGATCCGGCTTCGTCTTCCGCCTCATCTACTTCCCCGGCT
>JAUNRL010000094.1 GCA_030535715.1 Bacillota bacterium | reverse complement strand
AACCCACAGCCTACCGGTTAACAGCCGGTTGCTCCACCATTGAGCTACCTCGGACCGTCATTGTCGTCCCGTAGCGACAAGAATCATTATAGACTATCTAGTGGGTTCATGTCAACCTGTTCTCCGCATTTCCATGGGATTCGATTTTAATATCATCTGTGTTCACATATGTTTCGGCCAGATCGCTTCTTCTCAAATAAGCCTTTGTAACCGTGTTTTTGCCGGATCCGTTTGGATCGGCAAACATTAGAATCATGGGGTTTCGTTTATATATAAACTCTTTCACCATTCGGAGAGAGCCTATATACCCGTTTGCTATCTTTATCGTAATATGAAACAGGTTTTCTTTCGGAAATCCTTCTTTGAAGTTCCGTGATTCTAATTAATTGCTCATCAGACAGCTTATTGAAACTTCTTCTCATTTTTTCCACCTCCATCTCCTTTCCTTGCTTTCGCAGAATAATACTTCTATATAAACAGGATCACATCCACGATCAGCCGGGAGATCAAACGCAACAGCATTGTGCTTCGTAAATATTAACCTGCATAATTGACCCTCCATAGCGCCTACTTGGTCTTATTATACCGGTGCAATTGTAAATCTCATTGTTTTCTCATTTGTACAACAGAACTCCCCGCTGCCGTCATGACATGAGGAGTTCCGTCTGATGAATTAATCCATATGCTCTACTCAATAATCACCCCGTCGGCATCCACCCGGAAATCACTGGACGTGGGCTGTCCGGACGCAGTTGCGCCGGCCGGACAGCCATCCGGCGCTTCACCGCCGTGGGCCTTCGCCCGCTCCGCCTTCAGTTTATCCAGCAGCCGCTGTTCGATGCCCGCCATAACCTGGGGATTGGACTCCAGATATTCCTTGACGTTCTCCCGGCCCTGGCCGATCCGCTCGCCGTCCAGACTGTACCAGGATCCGGCCTTCTCAATAATCTTGCCGTCGACGGCGCAGTCCAGCACATCGCCGGCCCGGGAGATCCCTCTGCCGTACATGATGTCGAATTCCGCCTGCTTGAAGGGAGGCGCCACCTTGTTCTTGACGATCTTGGCCCGAGTCCGGTTGCCCAGCACCTGATCGCCCGCCTTGATGGTCTCCACCCGGCGGACATCTATCCGCATGGAGGAAAAGAACTTCAGTGCCCGGCCGCCAGTGGTGGTCTCCGGATTGCCGAACATGACGCCGATCTTCTCCCGCAGCTGGTTGATGAAGATGATGGTCGTATTCGTCTTATTGATCACGCCGGCCAGCTTACGCAGGGCCTGGGACATGAGCCGGGCCTGCAGACCCACCGCCGCGTCGCCCATGGCGCCGTCGATCTCGTGCTTGGGCACGAGGGCCGCCACCGAATCCACCACGATCACATCCAGGGCGCCGCTGCGCACCAGCATCTCCGCGATCTCCAGCGCCTGCTCACCGTAATCCGGCTGGGACACCAGCAGTTCGTCTACGTTAACGCCCAGATTTCTGGCGTACTCCGGATCCAGCGCATGCTCCGCGTCGATGAAGGCGGCCTTGCCGCCGTTCTTCTGCGCCTCGGCAATGATATGCAGGGTCAGGGTTGTCTTTCCGGAAGACTCGGGACCGTAGATCTCTACGATTCTCCCGCGAGGAACCCCGCCGATTCCCGTGGCGATATCCAGACTCATGGATCCGGTGGAAATGGCGTCGATGTTCAGCTGCGCGCTGTCATCGCCAAGCCGCATCACCGCGCCCTTGCCAAACTGCTTCTGAATCTGCGCCATCGCGTTCTCCAGCGCTTTCTCTCTCTCCGCGCTGCCTTTCACCGGCACGCCCGTATTCTTTTCATTCTTTGCTGCCATGTTTTCCTCCAATCAAGAACATCTGTTCTTTTCCTATAATACCCCATATAACGAATCGCGTCAAGACCTTTTTCATATTTCCTGACACGATAGAGTTTACCATTATTTTCCATTATCGTCAACCATGTTCCAGGAAGAAAACTCAACTTCACCTTTCCTTCACAGAACCTGTGCTATAATATCTCCGGAAATAACCCCGGCCTCCCGGATATCAAACCGGATCCCGACGCAGGCCCGGCCCTCGGACAGCGAACTTCACACAGCGCAAGGAGCACTGAAATGGAAACAATCCTCTACAACTTCATTATGCTGGTTTCCCGCATACACACCTATTTCCTCACCTGGAACGATTCCATCGAGAACAGCTTCACCGACAAGGAACTGCACTTCATCATCGTCGGCGCCTTCGGCATCGGCCTGATCCTGGTCCTGCACCCCATCTTCCTGTGGCTGTCCAGAACCGGCCACACCA
Organism: Bacillota bacterium; assembly: GCA_030535715.1. Taxonomy (GTDB): domain Bacteria; phylum Bacillota; class Clostridia; order Peptostreptococcales; family Anaerovoracaceae; genus Lentihominibacter. The sequence continues at coordinate 2,251 of JAUNRL010000094.1, read as the reverse complement.
TGGTGATCTCGTTCTTCTACGTCTTTACCGTGATCCTTGTGCTGACCTTCGCCATCGAAATCGGCCAGGGCTACACCGGCACCGGCGTCATGGACTTCGACGACGCAAAAAACGGCATCCAGGGCTTCATTGCTTTCTTCATCGTCTTCCTGGTCATCCGCGGCATCATTCATCTCATCATGCGTGCGGTCGGCGCCAGGGACAAAGGCAATCCCCGCCACGAGGAATTCTTCTGATTGAATCCCTGATCCGTATGCCGATGCAGACCGACCGCATCTTCACATGAGGAGTTGTCCGTGAACGAGCCAGCTACGAAGAGCAACCGATGATGATGTTTTCACCGGTAAATTGCTTTCTGGGAGAGATTACAGGTGAAAGATTCCACTCGAAGCTTCGCCCTCTCCGATGTTTTCATCGGGGAGTTGGCTACAGCAGCGTTTGCCGGTGAACGTATCTTACCCGAAGCTTCGCCCTCTTTGGTGTTTTCACCGGATGGTTGACTTACAGCGGCGTTTACCGGTGAAAAGTCTTGGATCCTTGGATCCCTCCGGCTAACGTAGTTTCAGCCTTTTTGAGCCACAAAGGCAAGGCACAGGCAGAAGACACATGAACCGGGCTGAAGCAGACGGGAATGAGCGGACAACTCCTGCCCGATAGCCCTGCCGAATAATGAAAACTCCTGCAAAAGGTCGCCTGCCCAAGGAAAAACAGGATCGGAACAATGATTCCAACCCTGCCGATGAATCACATATTGATGCGGCCGCAGATTACCTGATGATCTTCTTCAGAAAGCCCTCAAACGCCGGCGTGAACTTATCCAGATATCCGGCTTTATACGGATGGACGCCGTCCTTGTAATAGCAGCAGCCATACTCCTCACCCGAATAAGTGAACGGATTGCCCCAGAGATCCAGCACTTCGATCTTGAACTTTCCATTTTCATCTGTTGCGTACCCGTTCGCATTCCACTCCTGCTGAATCTGCAGAAGCATATCTCTCAACTGTGCATACTGCACCGGATCAAACTTGCCATACTTGCTGAATCTGGGCAGCACATAGAATGCAACCGGACTTTTGAGTTTATACCGGGAATAAGCGATGATGTACTTGATGCCGCCTTCCACGGTATTGGTCTGAGCCTTCAGCATATCCAGATCATCAAACGGCTTCTCCCCACCTTCATTTCCGTCGCCGTTTTTCTCATCGCCCTGGTCGCCTTCAGAAATAGTGACCAGGCCTTCTCCATCCTCCGTTATTGTCACCGCCCCGGCTTTTTCCGCCTCAGCCAGCGTCACCGCATCGGGATCGGTTGCCTCCACCGCAGCCTGATCCTTCTTCGGCGATTTAATGTCTGTCCTAGCGTCATTCGACGACAGCTGACAGACCACCAGATCCGGCGTTCCTTTCGTCTGTTCCAGTCTGGAAACATAACTGTCCGGCCTGACGGTTGCTATCGTCGTACCGCTGACCGCATTCTTATCCGCAATAATCCCGTTACGCTTCTGCAGATAATCTACAAACGAAACACTGCCGCTGTGGCTTCCCTTCGTCACCGAACTCCCCAGGAACAGGATCTTCTTTCCGGTCAGTTTGTTATCGGCCTGCCGGCTGACCTGGCTCAGGTCGTAGATCTTGGAATTCCCGCCGGTAATATCGTAACTCACGGCGCTGAAGGAAGTGAATTGCTTTTTCTTCTTTTTCTTCGTCCAGGCACGGACCTTGTACTTGTAAACCTTAGTGGCAGCAAGCCCGGAGTCCGTAAAGGAGCGCACGGAGCCAGACAGCGTGGCAATCTTGTGGTAACTTCCGTTGGCGGAGCGATATACCTCATATCCCTTCGCCTTCGGGATCGAATCGACGATGGAAACCCGCATCTGGCTGGTAGTTTCCCTGACCGCTTTCACACAAACGGAAGGCGGTATGGCAAACTTGACGACCTTGCTGTACTTGCTGTACTTGTTCTTCCCGCCCGCGTTCTGATAAGCGCGCACCTTGAAATAAAGGGTTTTGCCCGGAGTCAGGCCGCCCATATTAGCCGAGCTGGCGTTTGCCGGAGCCGCTGCTCTCTGCTTGAAGCCGCCCTTTTTCTTTGCGGACACATAAACAAGGTATCCGGAGGCGCCGGACTTCTTTTTCCAGGAAACCTGCACCATGCCCTCTCCGGACGGTGCAGCCTTCACGCCGGTGACTTTGGATTTCTTGAATTTGCTCGCGCCGAAGGATGTGTCCAGAGTAAATACGGAAGCAACCG
>JAUNRL010000093.1 GCA_030535715.1 Bacillota bacterium | reverse complement strand
CCACTTTGAGTAGTCCACCGGAAACCCTTTGTTTTAGGCCTTTTCTGGCACCTATATTATTTGCGTTGGGACAAAAGACAGACCGTCTCTACATGCCCCGTATGCGGGAACATGTCCACGGGCGCCGCCTCGATGAATTCGTATCCGTACTCCGCAAGGGTCTTTATGTCCCGGGCCAGGGTGGCGGGGTCGCAGGAGACGTAGACGATCCGGGGGATTTTCGCAAAGGCAACGGCATCCAGCAGTTCCTTCCGGCATCCTGCCCGCGGCGGATCCAGAATGGCGATATCCGCCCGGCGGATCCAGCCCTTCAGTTCCCTGTCGATGCTTACCCCTGCGTTTCTTCCGCTTCGGGAGCCGCCTGCGGCTGCGTTTTTGCCCTTGCCGGGTCCATCAGCCGCTGCTTTACCGCCGACGGAGCCGCCTGCTTCTCCGGGCTCATTCATTCCGCATGACGATTCCCCCGCCGCCGCTTCACTGCCGTCCAGATACGCCGACAGGATCTCCTCGACCCGGCCGCACAGAAAGCGGGCGTTGACGATCCCGTTGATGACCGCGTTGCGGTTTGCGTCCAGGACAGCATCCTTCACCGACTCGATGCCGATGACCATCTCCGCCAGATCCGCGCAGTACAGTCCGATGCTGCCGATGCCGCAGTACAGGTCAAGAATCACCGGCTTCCGCGCGGGGTCCGCAGCGATATCCGTCTCCGCAGAGAACGCAGTTTTCGCGGGGTCCGCGGCGTATGCGGCCGGATCGGTCGGCCGCAGGCAGTACGCCCGAACCTGATCGTAGAGCCGCTTCATCTGCACCGGATTCACCTGGAAGAAGCTGGCCGGGGAAATCTCCATCCGGAGATTCCCCACCCGGTCCTCAATGGTTGACTTTCCGGCAATGGTCACGAACTCGCCGGCCGTTTTCCCTTCCCGGGGAGCCGGTCCGCCGCCCGGACCGTCCTTTCGGATCCCGGCCGGTCCGGCCTTTATCCGGTGCAGGGCCACGCTTTCCAGACAGTAGCCTGCCTGATCGACAGCCTCGTCCAGCATGCCGACCAGTTTGGCTGCCCCGGGTATTCCTCTGCCGTTGATGCCCAGAACCACCATGACCTCGCCGGTGGCAAAGGCCGTCTTCACCACCATATTCCGCATCAGGCCCTTGCCCCACCGGGGATCGTACCCGGTGATATTGTCTTCCGCCATGAACCGGCGCAGAGCGTCCGCCGCCGCCATGGCGGCCGGGGACTGGAGACTGCAGTCCGGGCAGTCCACCACCTCATGGCTCCCGCCGCGGCAGAATCCCACCGCCGGATCGCCCAGGTTCTCGACAATGCCGCCCTTGCGGGTAATGATTCCGCCGGTACTGACGGGGAATGCCGCCTTGTTCCGATAGCGCCGGCATCCCTGGCCGCCGTTGTCCTCCTCCGCCATCCCGCAGATGGGCCGGATCTGCGGATCCGCGAGCCCGGCGATCCGCTCCAGCCGGCTGCGCACCTGCTTCTCCTTTATCCTGAGCTGTGCGTCATAAGCCAGAACGCCCAGAGGACATCCGCCGCAGCCCTGCCCGAAACCGGGGCAGTCGAATTCCCCGCTGCGCAGAGGCGACTCCTCCAGGATCTCCTCCGCCCGGCCGATAGCGTAGTTCTTCTTCACCTTCGTGAGTCTGACCAGCACCCGGTCCCCGGGCACCGCGCCCTCCACGAAAACGACCATGCCGCCTTCTGCCGGTCCGCCTTCACCATCAGCCCCGCCGATCCGGCCGATGCCCTGACCCTCGACGCTCATATCCGCAATGGTCAGCTCTGCCAGTTGATTCCTGTCCATGTCTAAAGTCCCTTCGCGATCTCGCCCAGCCGGCGCAGCCGGTTATTCACCCCCGACTTGGACAGGGGCGGATCCATCAACCGGCCCAGCTCCTCCAGACCGGCGTCCGGATGATCCAGCCGGGCCATGGCCACCGCCTGCAGCTTCAGGGTGAGGCTGCTGAGCCCGCCGCGGGCTTCGATCTTCCGGATCCATTCCAGCTGCTCCTGGGCTGCCCGGATGGCCTTATCGATGTTGGCGTTGTCCAGATTGTCCGCCCGCCGGGCCGAGGTCAGCAGATCCTTTTTCATCATCACATCCTGATAGGCGAAGTACTGCGTGCTGGCGCCCATGATGGCCAGCATATCCGCGATCTGCTCCCGGGCCTTCAGATAGACGCCGTACCGGCTTTTGCGGACAACGATCTTCGGCGTGATGTCATCGAAGGTGTTGATCAGCCGGCGCAGATCCTTCGCGCAGGCCTCTGAGGATGTGGTGATCTCGTAATGATAACCCTTTTCCGGATTGCTCAGGGTACCGGAAGCCAGGAACGCGCCCCGCAGGTAGGCCTTGCGGCAGCACTTGGTTCGCAGCAGCTCGTCATAAATGCCGTCGCTGATGCTGTTCCTGCCGGCCCGGGCCATGAGGATGCCCGCTTCCCGGAGGATCATTTCGGACAGCTGCTCCGGCCCCAGGGTAATCGAGTAGATGTTGCCCCTCTCGAAAGCATTGCCTTTGCTCATCTCGATGGACACATCCACCTCAAAGTATTCCCGGATCAGGGTCTTGTAATGGCGTACGATGGCCAGATTCGGCGTCGTCATGACGATCCGGTACTTCTCCCGGCCGACGATGCCAATGCTGCCGGCGAATCGGAGGAAGCCGGCGATCTCCGCGATCTTGCAGCAGGTCTTCGCCGGATGGACCCGGGCCAGTTCATTTTTGGTTTCCAGTACAAAGCTCATGTTTTTTCTCCGGCGCCGCGGCCGGGGTCAGCCCCGGAGCAGCGCAGACAGCACTTCTCCCATACAGGGACGGCCTCCCGCAGAGCGGAGAGGCCGTATGCATTGCTTTTGCCCGTAACGAATGCGTTTACTTTCTCTTGGGAATGCTCAGGATCTTTCTGGCTTCGTCCGGCGTGGCGACCTCTCTGCCCAGCAGCTTCGCCAGCTCCACGACTCTGGCGACCATCTCGCCGTTGCTCTTGGCCAGGACGCCCTTTTCCATGTAGAGGTTATCCTCAAAGCCGATCCGGCAGTGTCCACCCATGATGATGGAAGCAGCCGCGATCTTGAAGGCGTCTCTGCCGATGGCGCAGCCCGTCCAGGTGCATCCCGGTGGCAGGGAATCCACGCAGAAGGACAGGTCTCTGACCGTCGCGCTCATCTGCACGCCCAGCACGAAGTCAAAGTGCATCGGCATATCCAGATAGCCCTTGCGGCCGGCTGTCTTCAGCACGATGTCCAGCATGCCCTTGTCGAAGCATTCCAGTTCCGGCTTCATGCCTCTTTCCTGCATGGTCTTCGCGAAGTTTTTGATGGTATTGTCCGTATTGACAAAGATCTCATCACCGCCGAAGTTGCAGGTGCCGCAGTCCAGCGTAACGAATTCCGGCGTCGGGGTGACGTTGGTGGAATCCAGTCTTTCCTCATCGGTCATGCCCACAGCGCCGCCGGTGGAGGGCTGAATGATGACGTCCGGACACACCTTGTAGATGGCATCCATGCACTCCTGGAACCGTTCCCGGCTCTGGGTCGGGGTTCCGTCATCCTCACGGACATGCAGGTGAATGACCGCGGCGCCGGCATCGTATGCCGATTTCGCCTCGCGGACGATCTCCTCTACCGTATAGGGAACGGCCGGATTGTGCTCCTTGGTAACTTCCGCGCCGCAGATGCATGCGGCAATGATGAGTTTTTCCATAATACTTGTCTCCTCTCTTCACATAAAAACTCTAAAATCATTTACATTCTATTCTGAACCCGCGTGACACGGGGTTCATACTACAGATCCCGGTGCTCGATGGACACCCTGTGACCGCTCTCCCGCAGCCGGCGGTAAAGCTCATTGGCGCAGGCCACAGACCGGTGATGGCCGCCGGTGCAGCCGATGCCGATGCTCAGGCTGTATTTGCCTTCCTTCATGTAGTAGGGCGCCAGCATGTCCACCATATCCACCACGCTGTCCAGAAACCTCTGGGCAATCTCATGCTTCAGCACGTAGTGGCTGACCTTCTGGTTGTTCCCCGTCAGCTTTCGCAGCGACTGTACATAATAAGGATTGGGGATGAAGCGGGTATCAAAGATCATGTCGGTGGACGCCGGGGTTCCGTGCTTGAAGCCGAAGGAGGTGATGCTGATCATGAAGGTTTTTTCGTTTTCCTCGGAAATCAGGATATCCCGCAGCTCGCCCCAGAACTGCGCCGTCTTCATGCTGGATGTATCGATGATGTAATCCGCCGCCCGGCGGATGGGCTCCAGCATCTTCTTCTCCCGGTTCAGCCCCGACCGGACCGAGCCGCCCTCGGAGAGCGGATGACTTCTTCTGGTCTCATTGTACCGGCGCAGCAGAACCTGATCGGACGCCTCCAGATAGAGAATTTTGTAGTCGATCTCCAGCTGGTCAAACTCCTGAATCGCCTGATTGAAATCCTCGAAGAACTGCCGGCTCCGTACGTCTACCACGAAAGCCGCATTCTCAATATCCTTCCCTGTCGAAGTCAGCTGAATAAAGCTGCGGATCAGTGCGGGCGGCATATTATCGATGCAGTAATACCCCATGTCCTCCAGACAGTCGATGGCCTGTGTTTTCCCGGCGCCGGAAAG
>JAUNRL010000092.1 GCA_030535715.1 Bacillota bacterium | reverse complement strand
GAAAATCTTGGAGCCTGTAGGCAAAACGCTTTCCTGATATTCCTTGTCCTGCTTGAGGAACATTTCCATGCTGGGCATCGGTTACAAAGAAGTGCTGGCGTATCTGCAAGGGGACTGCTCTCTTGTGGATACAATCGAAATAATACAAAAAAATACACGACATTTAGCGAAAAGACAGTTAACGTGGTTCCGCAGATATGATAAAATGTTTTGGTTGAACATATCGGAATATGACGATGACAATGCGGCGCTGGAGGCAATGTTCGCATGGGTGGATCCAAAACTGTAAAACTGCATAACCGGAGTGACAAACCCGACAATGTCGTGCTCCGTCAGTACGAAACGGAACAGGAATGCGAGAAGATCCAGAAAGAGCTGCCGAGTTTCATGCGGGGCTTTTTTGCTTATCTGAAAGGCAATGTGCTGCCGCTGACCCGGCTGAATTATCTGCGGGACATCCGTTTCTTCTGCCAGTATCTCATCGAGGAGACGGAGCTGACAGAGGCGAAGGAGACCAGAGATATCAAACTCAAAGAGTTCCAGAATATCAAAGCGGTGGATGTGAATATCTTCATCGACTGGTGCCGCCGGTACACCCGGGAAAAGGACGATGTGGAGATCGTCTATGAGAACAGCAACCGAACCCTGGCCCGGAAGAAATCCTCGCTGTCCGTGATGTTCAAGCAGCTGTACCGGGATGATCTTCTGGAGAAGAACATCACCGACGGTTTCGATCCGATCCGTGTCCCAAAGGCTGGCGAGCGGGAGATCAAGGCACTGCAGGATGACGAAGTGATGGTCATGCTGGATGCCGTCTCCACGGGGACCCATCTGACGGCGCGGGAACGAAAATACTGGGAAAAGACGAAGAAACGGGACAAGGCCATCCTGATCCTGTTCCTGACCTACGGGCTCCGGCTGTTCGAGCTGCAGCAGCTCAACGTCTCTTCCTTCAACTTCGCCCGGGGCGAATTCAAGATTTACCGCAAGCGGGACAAGGAGGCGGTCATGCCCCTGAACCGTTCGGTTACCGAGGTGGTTACGGACTATATCGAAAACGAGCGGGCCCGGGATGAGGACATCCTGGAGGAGCACCAGGACGCGCTGTTTCTGTCCCTGCAGGGAAAACGGATGACCGAGCGGTCCATCCGCGACCTGGTCAAGAAGTATACCTCCATCGGCCTGTCCACCTCCCGCCGGGCAGGCTACAGTCCCCACAAGCTGCGGGCCACGGCGGCCACCAGCCTGATCGGCCGAGGCAATTCCATCTTCGACGTGCAGGCGCTGCTGGATCACGAGCAGGTCACCACGACCCAGCTTTACGCCGATCATAAGATGAATGTCAAGCGGGATCTGGTCAACGACATGGAGTGGGAACTGGAACGTACAGAGGGCATGAGCAAAGACAACGCCGGCACGGTCAGAATCCATATCGGCGATGAAGAAGACAACAGCAAAAAAGGAGAGTAAGACCATGAAGAACAGCGTACAGGATCTGCTGACCCGGGAATTTCATATCGACCGCGATATCCTCGCCCTGATCGAGGAAAGCGAGAAGGACGTATCCGGTCGTTTTCAGGAACTGGATGACATGATGGCCTATAACCAGTACAAAGTGCTGGCGGCCTTTCAGAAGAACAACATCCGCGACATGCACTTCTCCTGGACCACAGGCTACGGCTATGATGACGCGGGCAGGGATGCCCTGGAGCAGGTTTACGCCGACATCTTCCATACGGAGGCGGCCCTTGTCCGGCCCCTGATCGTCAGCGGCACTCACGCCCTGACCCTGGCGCTCACGGGACCGCTTCGTCCCGGAGATGAGCTGATCTACAGCTCCGGCGGACCCTACGATACGCTGGAGGAGGTCATCGGCATCCGGGGCGAAGGGAAGGGGTCTCTGAAGGAGTTCGACATAGAGTACAAACAGGTAGAACTGACGGAAAAGGGCGGTATCGATTACGACGCCCTGGGAAAAGCCATCGGGCCGAAGACAAAAATGGTCTGCCTGCAGCGAGCCACGGGATACGCCTGGCGAAAGGCCATCACCATAGAGGAAATCGAAGAATGGGCCGCCTTTGTCAAGGGCATCAACCCGCAGATCATCTGCATGGTGGACAACTGCTACGGCGAGTTTCTCCACGGGAAGGAGCCAACCGATGTCGGCGCGGATATCATGGCCGGTTCTCTGATCAAAAACCCGGGCGGCGGGATCGCCCTCGCTGGCGGTTATGTAGCCGGCCGGGCGGATCTCATTGAGAAGGCAGCTTACCGGATGACCTCTCCCGGTGTCGGATCGGACAGTGGTCTGATGTTCGGCCAGACCCGGGCCATGCTGCAGGGCCTGTTTACTGCGCCGAAGACCGTCAACGGAGCCGTCAAGGGGGCGGTGCTCTGCGCCAGAGCCTTTGAAAAACTGGGCTATGCCATCTGCCCGGGCGTGGATGACATCCGAAGCGACATCATTCAGGCCGTCCGGCTGGGCTCGCCCGAGGCGGTGACCGCCTTCTGCCGGGGAATCCAGGCGGCGGCGCCGGTGGACTGCGGTGTCCGGCCGGTACCCTGCGATATGGACGGCTACGGAGATCAGGTGGTCATGGCCGCCGGTACCTTCGTGCAGGGATCGTCCATCGAACTGTCGGCGGACGCGCCCATGCGTGAACCCTATACGGTTTATTTCCAGGGCGGGCTGACCTATGAACACGCAAAATTCGGTGTCATGAAGGCGATGCAGGAACTGAAGGAACGAGGTTTACTGAATCGATGAACAGCAAACCGGAAAAACGGAAAAAGAGCATGATGCAGAAGATCATGGCCATTGTCAAGCTGCTGTTTTTGCTTATGCTGCTTCTGGGCATTCCGGCCTACATCTATTTCTGTCATCATGATCTGATCGAGCGGTTTTCTTCCATCGAAGCCGTGGAAGCTTTCTTCGCCCGGTACCGATCCCAGAGCATTCTGATCTACTTGGGACTGCAGATCATTCAGATCGTTATCTGCATCCTGCCCGGTGCGGCGCTGCAGTTTTCTGCGGGATATCTTTTTCATTTCTGGTTTGGACTTCTGCTGACGCTTACCGGCGCGGCCATCGGTACAGTGCTGACCTATTATCTCGCCGGAATTCTCGGCAGGGACGCGATGCACCTGATCTTTGGCGAAGAGAAAATCCAGAATATGCTGGAGAAAATCAACAGCAAGAAGGGTGTCATCATCGTCTTCCTGATCTATCTGATCCCGGGCGTGCCCAAGGATCTGTGCACCTATGCCGCCGGGTTATCGGAGATGAAGCTGAAGCCCTTCCTGATCCTGTCCATGGTCGGCCGTACGCCGGCGATGATGGGATCCCTGCTTATCGGACATCAGGTGCAGACCGGCGGATACGCCGCCGCCGCCGTTATCGGCGGTCTGGCCGTTGTGCTCTGCGTGCTGGGCGTAGTGTTCAGGCGGCAGATCACGGATTTCTTCGACCGGATCTATGGCAGACTGCAGCGTATGATGTAAGAGAAGATCTATGACGCATATCCTTTTCCAACTGATTATTCTGACCATCGGATTCGTGCTGCTGATCAAGGGCGCCGACTTCTTCGTCAAAGGCGCTTCGGCGATAGCGCGCCGTTTTCATGTGCCTCAGCTGATCATCGGCCTGACCGTTGTGGCCATGGGCACCAGCGCCCCGGAGGCGGCGGTCAGCATCGGCGCGGCCGTTTCCGGCAACGCGGACATCACCATCGGTAATGTGCTGGGCAGCAACGTCATGAATGTTCTGGTCGTCCTGAGCATGACCGCAGCAGTGGCGCCGATTGCCGTGGATAAAAAGGCGGTGCGCTTCGATCTGCCCATTGTGCTGGGAGTCACCATCCTGCTGGTGGCGCTGGGCATGTTCGGTCATGCGGTGGACCGGTGGGAGGCCATCGTTCTGCTGGCCATCTTTATCGCCTACATGATCCGTCTGTTCTTTGACGCGAAGGACAGTAAGGATCAGGCGGAACTGGAGCTCGAGGAAAGCCGTCCGACCTGGGGACAGGGCAATGGCTGGACCTATCTGATGACGCTGACCGGACTGGTGATGATCGTGATCGGCAGCAAAGCCACGGTCTACGGAGCCACGCAGATCGCCTTGGAACTGGGCGTCAGCCAGCGGATCATCGGCCTGACCATCGTGGCCTTCGGCACATCGCTGCCCGAACTGGTGACTTCCGTCATCGCCGCGAGGAGAGGGGAGGCGGGTCTTGCCATCGGCAACATCATCGGCAGCAATATTTTCAACATACTGTTTGTCACGGGCATTACGGCCATGATAACGCCCATTGCCTTTCGTCCGGATTTTCTGTTCGATGGCATCGTTGCCTTTGCTTCGGCGGCCCTCCTGTGGATCTTCGCCTGGCGGATGAGAAGGCTGAACCGGATCTGCGGCGCCGTCATGCTGGCCGGATATGCCGCGTATTTCATTTATCTGCTTCAATAGCGGACCCGAATATCATCGCCATCCGCATCGGCGTCATCCTGCATATTCTGTAGAATATCCTTTTTCCGTAGGGGGTGTTCTTTTTTTTTGCCGTACAAGAACATATGTTCATAAAACCATTGACAACGAACGAATATTCGGTTATGATACAAACACAAGGAAGAACGAATG
>JAUNRL010000091.1 GCA_030535715.1 Bacillota bacterium | reverse complement strand
TCCTCAATGTGAACAAAGTCTCCAGCTTCGATCTCAGCATGACTGGCACCATTCAGGTCTTCTTTGAAGACGGCAGTTCAACATGGGTGGCGCGCAGATACGTTCGCGCCGTCGAGCAAAGGCTGGCCCTCCCTCGTCAGAAGGGAGGCGCTGGCGATGAATAGTATGACAAGGATACTGCTTCGCAAAGCCGTGCCCGGCTTCATCTCCGACATGTTGGCCGGTGCGGGTTTCATGCTTTTTGATCCGGAGACTCCCGGTGTATTTATGGGCGTATCCGGTTTCCCGGGCACGATCATGTATCTGGTCTATTGCGGCCTCTATGGTGCAGCGGGCTTAACCTTTGAATATCCGCTGCTATACAGGCTGGGGTCCCAGCATCCGTCCAGCCTTCTCCGACAGGTCCTTGTTCTGCGTTCTCATAACCAATACAAATGAATATTTTGTCTGGGTTACCCGAGAAACTCTGGGAATAATTCGACTCCCATTCACTTCTATGGATGAGATTGTTGACATTTTCGTTTTCACCCGCTGCATAGAAAGGCATCGCTATTATCATGGAAGCTACAAGGCAGGCCGCCATAATCGTCATAAGCACTCGATTTGTTTTCATTTTTTCATTCCTCCATACTTGGGTAATGTATCACCCCCCAGCACTACTCGAGTACATCACGGTGACATTTTGGTGACATTCATTGCTATCGTTCCAAAACTCGCCCGCATATCTTTTTTGAAATAAAAATCGAGGTCTCCAGGATATCCTCCTACAAACCTCGTTTCCTTGTGACTTCTCTTATTCAATCCAGGCCGGACGAGCCGACACCGTTTTCTTCAAAAGTGCCGATGCCTTCATACACGCTCGTATCTCCAATGCCATAGAAGATGAGTCTTTGTCTACAGTCTGAGAGCATTGCTGCTCTTTCCTTCGTCATAAGGCTTATCCGGTCAGGATCTTTCCCGGCACCAGGGGAAGGTGCGGTCGAAGAGACAGATGCTGCGGAAGTCGCAGTACCGGCAGGCGGTGATCTCCTCTCCCCGGCGGTTCTTTTTTTCCTGTTGCCGGGGCTGAGGCAGGATGATCCCGTCGATGAGCTCTTCACAGATCCGTTCCACCTGCCGCCGGCTTTCCTCCAACAGCTCCCGGAACTCTTCCTTCCCGAGCAGTTCCGTTCCCTTCGTGGAAGAATAGGCTTCCTTCACCGGATCGTACTTTACGGGAATCACCAGGGACTCCGCCTTGTCTCCCGAGGCCAGCGCCTCGTCCATATCGCCCAGAATCCGGCGGTCGTTCACCACGACCCCTGTCATCCGGTACTCCTTCTGCATCCGCCGCTCCAGAGCCGCGGAATCCTCCGGATCAGGAATCTTCTCTATATCAGCGTTCAGTTCCACGTCCTGAATCCGAAAGTACAGGATTCCCGCCGGCTCCGTCTGTTCTCCGATGCCCTCCGCCGCCATCATATAGATGGGCAGTTGCAGCTGGTATCCCTTCCGGATTTCTTCCGGATCCACCTCTCCGGCGCCGGTCTTATAGTCGATGATCCGCACCGACGGCGCCGCGGAACCATCGCCGCCCAGCACATCCAGCCGGTCAATGGTGCCGGCGATCCGCACCGTCCGGCCACCGACTTCTATCTCCACCGCCGGGATTTCTCCACCCCGGCCGAAGGGTTCCTCGAAGCGCATCCGGGAGACGCTGCCCCGGCGGATCTGCTCCGTCAGCGCCCAGGCCACATCGGCGCAGATCTCGCCGATCCGCTCCATCCGCAGCTGGCTGCTACCGTCGCTGGTGAGCAGTCCGCCCCGGTAATCCGTTCCGGCGCCTTCGAGGATCCGGCGGATGATTCCCTCACATGCCTGCCGGCTGATCCGGCTCCAGCCCGTCTCTCTGCCGGCCGCCTCATCTGCTGCCAGTCCACGGCAGTATTCCATGATGCAGCGGTGATAAACATCGCCGATCTCCCGACCGCCCACCTCGAAGAGCCGCCGTTCCCGGGCGCGCAGACCATACTGAATAAAGTGAGCGAAGGCACATCCGCTGAAGGTCTCCAGCCGAGACGCGCTGACCTGCAGCTGCTCCGCATCACCCCGGTAGAGCGCATCGGCCAGATCGCGGCCCAGGCTCTCCCAGCGATTGCTGAACCCAAGCGCTTTCTCCAGGCAGTCCGTTGCCTTTGGATCATGCCTCCGGTACCAGCTGCCCACCGCGCGCCAGTTCCGATCCACATGCTCCCCGCTGCTCTCGGCCCGCAGGGCTTCCGCCAGATAAGACACGGTGCCCCGGGGATCGACGACCATATCCAGCAGAGAACCGTCCTCGAGATCCCCCTGCACCTCCGGCTGCAGCTCCTGCAGCCGGCGCAGAACCGCCGACGGACGCAGAGCCTCCCCGTCGGTTCCGCTCTGGCTGACACTGACATAAAGCCGTTCTTCGGGAAGGGAAAACATCCGGTAAATGGCCAGCTGTTCCTCCTGCGCGGCAACCTTTTCCTTTCGAGCCAGTTCCAGATCCATCCCCTCCAGAATCTGCATTTCCCGCCGGGTCAGCAGGCCCTCCGGCTCCGCCTGCAGCGGCAACACGCCATCGGCCGCGCCCACAACCACCAGCGCCCGCAGGCGGGGAGGCCGCGTTCTCTGAAGAGTACCCATAAGCAGGCTGTCGGCGCTGACCGGAACCAGACCGATCTCCATGGAGGACAACCCTGACCGGATCATATCGGCAAGCACTGGGTTGGCAATCTTCTCCGGGCCGACGACCCGGATGATCTGATCCAGCAAACCGCAGACCGTATTCCAGATCTGCGCCGTCTCCGCAGCGCCCTCCTCCAGCCCGCAGGCAGTCTGCTCTTCGATGAGTCGGGCAATCCGCGTCTCCAGGAGGAAATCCTTCTGCAGGAACGCAATCAGGCCGCGCACTTTTTCTCCGGCGGTATTCCGGCGGCCGATGCTGTCCCTCGCCCGCTCACAGACCGAGATCAGCTCGTCCCGCATTTCGTTCAGCCGGGTCATTTCCTCATCGGTGTATTCCTCGCCATCAAATCGGAATTCCTCCTTCCACCGGCTGCCGCGGATGCGGAACTGGGCCACGTAGTTTTCCAGAAGATTTTCTTCTTCCATGGTCCAGCCCAGCAGGCCGGATTTGACCATGCCCATGATTCCCTCGCCCCGGTAGCCGCGGGTGATGACGTCAAGGAAGGAAAGCAGGAAGCGGACTATGGGCTGGTGCAGCACCCGGCGCCTATGATCGGCGAACACCGGAACGCCCATCCGCTGCAGGCTGCGCCGCGTTATGGCCCCCAGACCGTCCGTGTCGTTGCAGAGAACGGCGATCTCCCCGTAGCGGTACCCTTCGTCCCGGACCAGCTGCCGGATAAACGCCGCCGCCCTCTCCGCCTCGTGATGAGGATCCGTCGTCCGGCAGAGCGTGATGCGCTGCCGGATCTCTTCGGGCGTGCCGTTCCAGATGTGTTTGCGCGGCTCGCCCCCGATGGGGCAAAGGCAATGCTCCGCCCCGGCCTCCTCCGCGGTCTGCTGCAGCTGACGGATAACCGCGTCCGTCAGATCAAACAGGCGGGCTCCGCCGTTCTGCGTCAGGCTGCGGACCAGAGGGATGCCATCTTCTCCCTGTTCCCTGGTCAGCACCACCGAAACGGTCTGCGCCGTGCGGATCAGCTGACGGATCACCGACAGGTTTTTGGGGGTAAAGGTATCGAAACCGTAAATCCAGACCTCCGCGCCCTGCACGATCGGGGAATCGGGAATCCGCTTCGCGTAGTAGTCGATGTAATCCTCGGCATCGCGGGAAGTCCCGGCGATCCTTTCCTCATACCGCGCATAGATGCGCAGAATGTCCTCCAGCTTCAGGATGAACCAGGCGTCCTTCTTCTGCCCGGTTTCCTCCTCTCCGGCTTTCAGGGTATCCAGAACCGTCCGCAGCTGGTCCGTATCCACACCGTAGCGCTTCATCTCGGAGATCATGGTGTTCATCTGGTCGGCGAAGGATACCTTCCCGCCCATGCCCCGGTAGGTGACCAGCTCTTCGGACATCTCCTGAATCAGCACGGACAGCAGCATATGCCTGCCGTACCGGTCGATGATATCCGGCATTCTTCCCTCCCGTTCCCGAACGACCTTGTGCCCGAGGGCGGAAAAATCCACCACCATCAGGTCGGTCAGCGCTTCCCTGCCGAGCAGACGCAACGCGTCGCGCTCCGCCTGGAGGGAAAACTGATCCGGCACGATGAGGATGGATTTCCGGTGTGGATCGATATGATCGAAGATGTACTTCTCTTTGTCGGCGGCACCGCCGCCCGTAAAGATAGTCAGCATGATCCGGCTCCGGCCGCGGTCACCGGTCTTCGCGGAAATAGGGCAGGCCCAGGCTCTCCGGAGGCTGGTTTTCTTTTTTGTTCCGCATACCCGTAAGGATCAGAACGATGATGGTGACCACATAGGGCAGCATCTTATAGAGTTCCATAACAGCCATCTCTGTGCCCGTCGGAATGAACAGGTAGAGAATGCAGAGGCCACCGAAGAGGAAGGAACCGAAGATCGCGATGTTCGGTCTCCACAGGGTGAAGATGACCAGAGCGATGGCCAGCCATCCTCTGTCACCGAAGGCGTCGTTGGACCATACTCCGTTGGCGTAAT
>JAUNRL010000090.1:532-4670 GCA_030535715.1 Bacillota bacterium | reverse complement strand
ATAGATGTTCAATGCGAAAATGGCCAGTTCGCCGTTGAAGTCCTCAAAGGGCCAGATGTCAATAATCTTGTTGTGGATGAACATGGCCTTGAGGATCACGTTATCCCCTGCGTCCCGGCTGTACACCCGCCGCATACAGTCGTCCAGCCGGCTCTCCGTATCCACCGCATGGGGCGGAACATGATTGAAGGCATAGACCACGGGATTGCTTTTGCGAAAATACCCGTTCTCATTTTCTGACAGAATCCGGTAGCCGTTCACCAGCATATGCTTGTTCAGAGAATTACCCATCTCCATGCTGCTGAAACCGAGCCGGACCAAGTTGCTGAAGTTCCCGATGAACACGTAGTCCTGCACGGTCACTTCCTGGGGCAGTTCCCCCTCCAGAATCTTCTCCACCGGCAGCAGCATATGGTCGGAATGGCGGATAATCATCGACGCCCTGACCATGTCGACCCGGTTGACTTCCCGGACAGCGGATCGAAGAAGCCGGTTGTTCTTCAGCATGGACGTCAGCTCTATTCTCATTCTGCTCAGTTCTTTCTGCATCTGCGTCACTGCCCCCGGTTCTTCAGAAACCCGATTCTGCCTCTGGCTACGGCGTATTTGTACATCTCCACATCGCCGAAATCACCCTCCACCGACCGAAGCATCGGCATCTTTTCCTTTATTACGGCATAATCGATGGTGGGCAGGAAGACGATGTCGTAGCGGTGCATCAGCGTCAGCTGAAGGAAGTCCAGAATCTCATCGTCATTGAATCCCTCTTTGAGCGCCACATCCAAACGGATACGTAACCCGGCGCCCACGGCTCTGTTGATGCCGTCAATGACCGGCTGCAGTTCCTTCCCGTCATTAGACTGCCGGTATCTCGTATAGTTAAAGGTGTTGACCACCACGGTCACGTCGGTGACCCCGGCCGCCTTGTATTCTTCTGCTTTTTCCGCCAGATCCTGGCCGTCGGTTACCATCGTCCGGCGCTCCATTGCCGCTTCGCTGCTCATCTCTCGACTGTCCTCTTTTTCCCCTGCTTTTGCTTTGGTCTTTATATCGTGCTTCATTTTTTGTACTGAATTCCGCTTCGATTCCGCCTTGCAGACGAATTCACTCTGACCCAATATACTCAATATATTGTACGGGAAATTCCCGCCGCCGTCAATGACAGCACGAGGAAGAAGCGGCGTCCACGCAGGCTTATTTGCTGAAACGAAAAAGAAGCCGTCTGACGGCGCGGCATCTCCGCGAGGTCTCCCTTGCGGCAGGAGGGAAAGTCTGCTATGATAGGGAGTAGTTCGAAAAGTAAGCGAGGTGCTCTTTGTTATGATAATCCTCATTGCGGCGCTGGTCTTCGGGGTTGTAATCCTGCTGATCCTTGCCTGGAATATGGGAATGACCTTCAGCAACGGAATGCGAGGCGCGGCAACGGAGAAGATCCGGGCCATCGTCAAGCTTCTGCTTTTGCTGGAAGTCATCGGGTTTATCGTCCTCTTTGTTATGGTTATCGTCAAGACGATGATGCTGTGACAGCGTGACACAAGGCAGGAACCGGCCGCTGCGGTGCAGGTCAGAACCGGTCGCTGTAATTCAGAATAGATTTCAGAAACCCGGAAGAAGGCGAAGACTTTTTCCCCATGATGGTGTCATAATAGACGATGGCGGCGTCAAAACGATCTTCGGCGGTTCTTACGACAGCGTAGGAGCCGCTTTTCTGATCTCTGGGCAGAGTCAGGCTGCCGGGATTGACGAAATGCATTCCGTCGGCCTCGATGACAGAGGACTGGTGAGTGTGGCCGTAGAAGACAGCCCGGCAGTCTTCCTCCATTGCCCGGTACCGCAGGATATTCAGGTCGTATTTGACCCCTTCGCGGTGACCGTGGGTCAGGAGAATCCGTCCGTATTCCGTTTCGATAATCTGTCTGTCCGGGCCGCTGCCGTCGCAGTTGCCGCCTACGGCAATGACGGGAACGGCGAGTTCCTTCGCCAGCTTCTGCGCATCGGAATAGTGATCCCCCGTGTGGGCGATCAGGTCGATGTTCGTAAGCTTTGGCCAGATGTCCCTGACCCGGTTCAGTTTTCCGTGGGTATCCCCAATCAGCAGAATCTTCATTTCGCAATCAGTATAGCAGATGCCCCGGTATATCACAACTTCCGGTATTCCAGCTGCACCCCCTCCTGCTTCATGCGGATAGCCCGCAGGAATACCCGGGCCGTATCGAGGCAGGTGAAAGCGGGGATCCGGCGTTCCGTTGCCTTTCGGCGCACGGGGAAGCTGTCGTTTTCCTTATTATTGGCTACCGTCGGGACGTTGATGATCATCGACAGTTTTTCCGGGCTGTCCGTGTCATGGTTCATGATCCACCGCTGGGCGGTATCGTAATCCATCAGTTCCGCCTTCATGCCGTGCTCCAATATAAAGGCAATGGTATCGTCGGTGGCATACAGGGAGAATCCGGCGTCTACATATCCCTGAAGGATTTCCGCCGTATAGTCATTCTGCTCCGATGTCCGCAGGGTAACGAAGATGCTGCCTCCGGTCGGGATACTGCTGCCCTCAGCGAGGAATCCCTTGTACAGCGCCTTATTCAGATCCGGATCAATACCCAGCACTTCGCCGGTGGACTTCATCTCCGGGCCGAGAGCCATATCCATATCCGTCAGTTTTGCGCTGGAGAACACCGGGATCTTGACTGCGAACCGGTCGAAGCGGGGATAGAGTCCCGTACCATACTCCCAGCTGCAAAGGGGCTGGCCCAGCATGGCCGCCACGGCCAGCTTGACCATGGGCACGCCGGTCACCTTGCTCAAGATGGGCACCGTCCGGGATGCTCGTGGATTCACCTCGATGACGAAGACCTTCTCCCCGTCCCAGGCATACTGGATGTTCACCAGGCCGACGATCTGAAGAGCCTCGGCAATCCGCTTCGTACAGCTAACCAGTTCTTCCTCCACTTCCTGCGGAAGGGAAAAATCCGGATACACGGAAATACTGTCGCCGGAGTGCACGCCGGCCCGCTCTACATGCTCCATAATGCCCGGGATCAGGATATCCCGGCCGTCGGCGATGGCATCCACTTCAATCTCCCTGCCCTGGATGTACTGGTCGATAAGCACCGGATGCTCCGCGGAAAGGGAAACCGCCTCCGCAAGATACTTCTCCAGCTCTTCATCATCGTAAACCACCTGCATGGCCCGACCACCGATCACGTAAGAGGGACGGACAACCAGAGGATAGCCCAGTTTTTCCACCGCGGCGAATGCCTCCTGCCGGGTGGTGACCGCCACACCATCAGGCACAGCGATGTTCAGACGCTCCAGCAGCTCCACAAATTTTTCACGGTCTTCAGCCAAATCGATGTTTTCGAAAGATGTACCCAGCAGGTTGATGCTCCGGCTGTTCAACTGCTTCGCCAGATTCAGGGATGTCTGCCCGCCGAACTGCAGGATGACGCCATAGGGCCGCTCCCGCTTGATGACGTTCATCACGTCGTCCACGTGCAGCGGTTCAAAGTACAGCTTGTCGGAAGTATCGAAGTCGGTGCTGACCGTCTCCGGATTGTTGTTGACGATGATGGCTTCGTATCCCAGTTCCTTGATGGCCCAGATGCCCTGAACGCAGCAGTAGTCGAACTCGATGCCCTGGCCGATCCGGATGGGGCCGGAGCCGATGACCAGAATCTTTTCCTCCGAACTGGGCACGCTCTCGTCCCCATCGTCGTAGCAGGAATAGTAGTAGGGCGTCGCCGCGTCGAACTCCCCGCCGCAGGTGTCGACCATCTTGTACACCGGATAGATGTCGTTATAGACACGGATATCCTGAATGACCGCGCGGGAGACTCCAGACAGCTCGATGATGTCACTGTCCGTCAGGCCGCGGGACTCCGCTTCATAGAGCAGTTCCTTCGTCAGCGGTCCCTCCTCCAGCGCCTTTTCCAGATCGATGATCCGACGGATCCGGGTCAAGAACCATCGGTCGATCTTCGTGATCTCAAACAGCTCATCTATACTCATCAGATCCCGCCGCATGATTTCTGCCAGACAGAAGATCCGTTCATCATCGCAGATCTTCAGTTTCCCGATGAGACCCGCGTCGCTCAGACTGCTGACAAAGGGAATGTGCAGGCCGTCGCTTTTGATCTCA
>JAUNRL010000090.1:0-522 GCA_030535715.1 Bacillota bacterium | reverse complement strand
GAGCAGATGGCCTTGAGCAGGGCGCTCTCGAAGTTCCGGTCGATGGACATGACCTCGCCGGTGGCCTTCATCTGGGTGCCCAGCGCGCGGGAAGCCGTGCGGAACTTGTCGAAGGGCCACTTGGGGAATTTGACCACCACATAATCCAGCGTCGGCTCAAAGCAGGCGCTGGTGGTCTTTGTCACATAGTTGGACAGCTCATCCAGGTTGTACCCCAGGGCGATCTTGGCCGCAATCTTGGCGATGGGGTAGCCTGCCGCCTTGGAGGCCAGTGCCGAAGAACGGCTGACCCGGGGGTTGACTTCGATGACGATATACTCTCCGGTCTGCGGATTCAACGCGAACTGCACGTTGCAGCCGCCCTCAATGCCCAGGCTGCGGATAATCCGGATGGAAGCGTTCCGCAACATCTGATATTCCGCGTCCCGCAGCGTCTGGGTCGGCGCCACGACGATGCTGTCGCCGGTGTGCACGCCCACCGGATCCATATTCTCCATGCTGCAGATAATGATGCAGTTGTCC
>JAUNRL010000089.1 GCA_030535715.1 Bacillota bacterium | reverse complement strand
AATCCCGGAATGGACTCCAGCTTATCCACGGTTCCTCCGGTGAAGCCAAGGCCTCTTCCGCTCATCTTGGCCACGGGAACCCCACAGGCTGCTGCCAGCGGCGAAATGATCAGCGTCGTTTTGTCACCCACGCCACCGGTGCTGTGCTTGTCCACTTTGATTCCCCTGATGGCGGACAGATCCGCCACATCTCCGGAATCCTTCATGATCCGGGTCAGGGCGATCGTTTCCTCTCTGTCCATGCCCTTCAGGCAGACCGCCATCAGAAAGGCGGACATCTGATAATCGGGAATCTCTCCGCGGGTGTAGCCAAGAACCATATGGACAATCTGTTCTTCGCTCAGCTTTTCCCCGTTTCGCTTGGCGATGATGATATCCAGCGTATTCACTTCAGCAGATCCTCTCTCATGCTGGTCCCGCGAAGGGTGCGCACCTTTCCTCCGGTCAGCAGATCCGCCGCCGTAGCGCCGATGTCAGCGAAGGACACCCGGGTGCCCAGATCAGTGCCCGGCTTCACCGCCGCTCCGGAAAACAGACCGAAGATGTATTCCCGGGTATGATCGAATCCCGTGTGGATCGGATCGTTGCCGTGATCCGAACAGAGGATCAGCAGATCCCCCGGCTTCATCGCCACCTGAATCTCCGGCAGCCGCATATCGAAGGCCTCGATGGCCGCCCCGTATCCTTCCGGATCCCGGCGGTGGCCGTATTTTGAATCAAAGTCAACCAGATTGGTGAAGATCAGCCCGGAAAATTCCTCCTCCAGGGCCTGTATCGTCCGGCTGACCCCGTCATCGTTGCTCTCCGTATGGACCGCCGTAGTCACGCCCCGGCCGTTGAAGATGTCGCTGATCTTGCCGATGGCGTGCACCCGCTGAGCCGGTCCAGGAGGGTTTCCTCCGGCGGATCCACGGCGAAGTCGTGCCGGTCCGCCGTTCTCACCCGGCTGCCCGATTCATCAATGATATAGGGACGGGCGATGATCCGCCCGCAGGCATATTCCCCCTGCATCAGTTCTCTGGCAATGCCGCAGATATGATACAGTTCCTTCAGGGGAACCACCGCCGTGTTGGCCGCAATCTGAAAGACGCTGTCCGCCGAGGTATAGACGATGACTTTGCCGGTTCGCTCGTGCTCCTCGCCCAGAAGCTTGATGATCTCTGTGCCGGACATGGAGCAGTTGCCCAGATAGTCTCTTCCTGTCCGCCGGACGAATTCGTCCATGATCTCCTTCGGGAAGCCGTCCGGATAGGTCCGGAACGGCACCTGGGTGGACAGACCGGCGATTTCCCAGTGTCCGGTGATGGTATCCTTGCCTTTGGACGCCTCGGCAAAGCGGCCGTATGCCCCCTGCGGGCTGTCCACAGCCAGCCGTCCGCCGGCGGCGCCGGTGATGTTGCCCAGGCCGAGCTTCCGCAGATTCGGGATGTTAAGATCCACCCGGTCAAGAATATGCCCCAGGGTATCCGTTCCTCCGTCACCGTAGTCCGCCGCGTCGGGAAGCTCCCCCACACCCAGACTGTCCAGCACGACGATGCATACCCGGTTGATATCGTTTTTCATCAGATCACTCCTCCTTCCGGTACATTCACCGATTGATCTTCAGCAACCGGCAGTTCAGATAGTCCAGGGACACCAGATGATACCGGACGCCGTGGATTTCTCCCTGCAGCGCGCTTCGGAAGCCGTCCTCGCCGTGAATGTGGCCGTAGTAAACATCCTCCACGCCATAGCGGAGAAAAAGCCGTTCGAACTCGGTAAACGCGCCGCGATCCGACGCCGGCGGATAGTGCAGAACGCCCACCAGTTTTCCGCCGCCCCGCTCCCGGATCTCCTTCTGTCCCCTCCGCAGGGACATCTCCAGACGCAGCGCTTCCCGGCGGTAAATCTTTTCATCGGCTTCGGTGAAATCATCGTGCTCCGGCGTCAGCCATCCCCGGCTTCCGCACACGCACAGATCCTCCGCCAGGGCGCAGTCATGCTGCAAAAACCGTATGCCTTCATACATACGGTTCAGGCGGCCGATGCCGTTCCACCACAGATCATGGTTGCCTTTGAGCAGAATCTTCTTTCCCGGCAGCGCGTCAATCCAGTCCAGATCCCAGCGGGCATTCTCCAGCTTCAGACCCCAGGAGATGTCTCCGCAGATCACCACCGTATCCGACGGCCGAACCGTCTCCTCCCAGAATCGTTTCAGACGCTCTTCGTGGTTTTCCCAGCGCGGACCGAAAACCGCCATGGATTTGTCGGCGCCGGGAAAAAAGGACAGATGCAGATCACCGACGGCGAAAACGCTCATGACTCCTCCCCGTCTTCATCGGTCAGCATGGCATAGGTCAGATAGCCATCGCCGCCCGACTCATCCTCCGTGTAATCCGCATACAGAATATCCAGCTCGCGGATCGACGCGTTTACCGCAGCATGAGCCTCCTGCGTCCGACGGTACACTTCCATGTATTCCTTATAGGACAGATCGCTGCCCTCCGCTTTCTTCTGCAGCGCGATCTGCATCTGCACATAAGCATCGCAGAGCCGGTTGAACAGGCGGATGCATTCGTTGCACTGGTGCACGATTTCCTTCGACTCGTCATCCGAACGCGGGATATCTCCCGTGGGAAGCTTCACGCTCTGCGTCCTTTTCCTGCAGCGGCGCAGAAGTTCGATGTTGCCGCCGTAGTCCTTCTTGGTGAAGATTTTGCGAAACCGGGAGTCGTTGGCGATCTTTCCCTCCGCCTCGCGGAATTCCTCCACGCAGTCGAAGTAAAACCGGTTTACGCTGTCGATGATTTTCTTCCTGTAATCCATTCCCATCTCCTTTATCGGACTCATCCCACGATCCGTCCAATCACCCGGTAAATCGTCTCGGAGGAAAACCCCTTCCCCGCCAGCCGGCGGGCGATCCTGGCCTTCTGCTTTTCCCGTTCGGCATAATCCATCTGGCCGAAATCGACGTCGGACAGCATGGCACGAGCCTGCGCAAAGGCAACGCCGAACTCATCGGGAATCTCGTCCAGACTCTCCGCCGCCTCGTCAATCACCTCATCGGCCACGCCCTTCTGCTTCAGCTCCCGCCGGATACGAAGCATGCCCCGGCCTTTTTCCAGACCGGACTCCATGAACAGCGCGGCATACTTCCGGTCGTCAAGATAGCCATACTCCAGGAGCTGCCGGATGGTCTCCCCGATCTCCTCTTCATCATAGCCCTTTCGCCGCAGATACTCCCGCATCTGCCCAACGCTGCTCACGCGGGCATTGAGGTAGCGGAGCGCCCTATCCCTCGCATCCATCGAAACTGTCCCCCGCCTGAGCGATCACGCAGCAGCAGCCCAGTCTGGCCTTGAGTTCGCAGATGGCATTCATCCCCGTGCAGTGCACGGGAAGCACCCGTTCGATATCCGCTTCGGCAAGTTCATCGATCACCGCCGCCCGGGTCTTCGCGTCAACCTCATACAGATGCATCCCCGCAATCAGCGCCGCGACCTTCTCTCCCGGAAACAGCGCCTTTCCCGCATTAAGCGCCGAGATCACGCCCCGGTGGCTGCAGCCGGAGAAAATCGTGATTCCCTTTTCTTCCCGAATCACCAGACACTGCTCATGGGACATATCATCCTCCACCGGATGGCCGTCCAGATTGTAATAATAGAACTGTTCCGAGGGGAGGAAACCCTCCGCGCAGGGCACGGTACCCGTAATCGCGATGCGGTCGGTAATCCATACGGATCCGTCGGTAAAACGGATCCGGTCCTCCATGGCGTTCTTCGCTTCATCGGACCAGCGGATACCGCACATCTCCTCTTCGATCTTCCCGTCACGGAAGCCGTGGGACCGGCGGAAGGCGTTTTTGTGCAGATAGATGGGCGCCCTGCGGTTGATCCGGCAGAACAGCGGGAATCCCTGGGTGTGATCGTAGTGGCCGTGACTGACCACCGCCAGATCCACCCGAGACAGATCAATGTCCATCCGGTCGGCGTTCAGGGAGAACACATCCGACGCGCCGGCATCGAAGAGAATGGTCTTTTCCTCCGTTTCGATATAGATGGACAGGCCGTGCTCGGCCAGAATGCCTTCATGATCCGTCTTATTCTCGACGAGAAACTGATACCTCATCTTTCTCCTCCTCCGCTCTGCACATGCAGCAGAGCATGCCGTTGCCCAGATTGATCTCCCGAAAGCAAACGTCCATCCGGTCAAGCACGCTCTCCCCGATCACCTCGGCCAGCTCGCACCCCCGCAGCTTGCTCAAAGCTTCCTTCCGCGTCCATACCCGGAAAAAGGCCTGGAGCCCTTCCCGGTCAACCCAGTCCGCCTCCTCCGGGGTAAAAAACCGCCGGGCGATGGCCTGCGCGTCCATCTTGCGCATCTTCTGGATATCCACTCCGACGGGCTGTTCATCCACCGCGCAGGCGAAGAGATTGTCACTGTGGGACACGGAAAACTGAAAGAGGCCGTCCTCCAGGGTGGGCCTGCCTTTTTTCGAACGGACGACGACTGGATCGGGTACACCAAGTTCACGGAACAGGCCGGTAAGCAGCGCATCGGTCAGTTCCCTTCCCCGCAGATTGGGATATTCATTTCGGTATTCATCGATCAGATACAGTTCCATCCCGTCTTCCCGTGAAAATGGCGGGGCCAAAGCACCGCCATGTCATCATCCGGTTCTTCTCCGATCCGGCTATTCTTCTTCCTTCATTCTCTTCAGAATCCGCTGGTAGCCCTCCGCGCCGTACACCAGACACTTGTTGATTCGGCTGATGGTCGCCGTG
>JAUNRL010000088.1 GCA_030535715.1 Bacillota bacterium | reverse complement strand
ACAGGCCCATGATGGGCGCCAGCTCGATGGATCCGTTCAGATGAATGATGTCAATGTCCCGGTCCATGGAGGCGTAATAGTTTCTGGCGATGTTGGAAAACTTGGTGGCCACCCGCAGAGTCCGGGACTGGGTGTCGCGGAATCCCGCCGGCGCAGCAACGGCCATGCGGCAGTGACCCACGCCCAGATCCAGCAGCTCATAGACATCCGGTTCTGTCTCCAGGATGATGTCCCGGCCTACGACGCCGATGTCCGCTGCACCCCTCTCCACGTAGATGGCCACATCCACCGGCTTGACCCAGAAATAGCGCACACCGGCATCTGGATTCTCAAAAACCAGCTTCCGGCTTTTCTCCCGGATGGCGGGACAGTCGAAGCCCGCCTCCTCAAACATCTCATAGACCTGGTTGCCCAGCCTGCCTTTGGGGAGCGCGATGTTAATCGTCCGATTCAACTTCTGTCACCTCCCCGTCCTTCACGCGCAGGAGCTTCCGATAAACCAGCTTCTTCGGAACCGCCCGCTGCGCCAGGACACGGTTGCCTTTGCATACCAGTTCTTCCACTCTTCTCTTCACGGTAATCATATCCTCCTGCTCATTGTACAGGAGCAGAATATCGATGTCGACATCACTGCCCTCGACCAGATACCGCTCCAGCCGTTCCATGTAGACGCCGAAGCCGATAGCCCCGGACCGACGCTTCATCTTCTGCATCAGCCGATCGTACTGGCCACCGGAGATGATGCAGTCCGGCAGACCGGGCGCGAAGCCGTTGAAGACGATGCCGTTGTAGTAATTCACGTCGCTGACTACGGAGAAGTCAATGCGAATCATGTCCCGCACCCGCTCATCCACGAAGGCATCCAGAAGCCGCCGCAGGTGATCCGTCACAGCCTTCACCTGTTCGGACAGAGACGGCTTTTCCTGTCCGGCCGCCGATCCATCTCCGTCTTCCGGCACTTTCGCCTCCGCCTCCCGAATGAGCTGCTCCAGATCGGCCAGCACCTTTTCCGGGCGGCCGTAGATCCGGGCCATCCGGGCCAGCAGATTCGTGCAGACCGGATCTATCCCGCATTCGCCGCAGATCCGACGGAGGGTATGGATATTCTTTTCTCCCAGGCAGACGATCAGTTCCTCCTGCACATCGCCGGACACCCGGTAATGATCCATGATCCGGGAGAGGATATCCAGATCCGACACCACCAGCACGCCTTCCGGCGAAACGTACTGCAGGGTCATAGCCGCCAGCATGAGCACCTCGTGGATGTTGTAGTCGTCGATGTCCCCGATGCACTCGATACCCACCTGCATCAGTTCCTCAAACATACGGCTGCGGCGGGAGACCCGGTAAATATTCTCATTGTAATAGACTTTCTGGACCTGACCGGGCAAATCCCGGCTGTTCTTCACCACGCTCAAGGTTACGTCCGGCTTTAAGGCCATGAGCTTGCCGTTGGTGTCGGTGAAGGTGATGATGTTGGCCGAGTCGATGAAATCTTTGTTCTTCACATAGAGCTCGTATTCCTCGAACTTCCGGATCCGGAAGGGCGCGTAGCCGTAGTCGGCGTACATGGCCCGCAGATCGAAGATCATCTGCTCGTTTTTCTGCAGTTGGGTGACGGGATTGGTCATTCCTGGTTTTCCGCCTTTCTTCGGGTTTTCTGCGCTTGTCCCCATCTTAACACTTCATTGCGTTAACGTCAAGAAGTTTTTGCAAAAAATCCTCCGCGCTTCCCGCTGCCGCAAGAAAAAACCGGCATCGGACTGTTCCAAGCCGGATAGTCTGCGCTTTCGCTTCTTTTCCTCCTGCCGCTGCCCGCCGCAACGGCCGATGCCGTCTTCCTTCCGCTACCGGACGCCGAAAACCTGATCGATCAGCACCCTGGTCTGCTTCTTGTCCATGGCGGTCACCCTGTACACATAGGTACCCCGGGGCAGCTTACTGAACTTTATCCTCTTGCGCAGGTTCCTGACGTTGTACGTCTTCTTCTTCGTCTTCGTCGTGGCCTGGTATCTCGTCGCTCCATCGGTGGTGTAAATACCGACGGTCACCTTCTTCAGGCGGACGTTGGAGCGAACCGTTCCCCGGATGGTGAACTTCCTTCCCCGGCTCAGGTTCTGCGGCACCTTTGCTCCAGTGATCCGCAACGCGGATGGTCCGGAACCGGTAAGGAACTCCGCCGCGCCGTTCCAGCAGGAGAATCCCCTGGCCCATTCCGTCAATCCCGAATTGGTGACGGTAAAGGCATGCTTCGCCGATACCGTTCTTCCTTTCACGTCCGTCGCGGACACCACGTAGAGATAATTACCCGTATTCAGCCGTTCGAAATGCATATAGTTTCCGGCGGTGGACAACCTTCCCACGGTGGAGCCGGGAAGCGTGGTCTTGCTGAAGACGGCCTTCCCGCTGCTGTCGATAATCTTCGCCGTCAGCGATCTGATCCGGCTGTTTCCGATGACATGACCGCCGCAGCTGAGTTTTTTCCCTTTGCGGATCTTCACCGGATAAATGTATCCGCACAGACCCAGAGCGGAGACCTTCGACTTCTTTATCGACTGGCCGCTGTAGGCCCTCCAGAATCCAGACAGGGCCTTCTCCCCCCGGGCTTCCGCCGTCCGGGTCGTATTGGCCGGCACTTCAAAAGCAACGCAGAAATGTGCCGCCGCCAGATAGGCGCCCTCGGCCGTGTCCGGCACGCCTTTCAGCGTCGTCAGCACCTGCGGATAACTGCCCTTCAGCTCATCGTACAGAAAATCCATCTGCATGGGAAGGTTATCGATGGGAACGCTCCGGGATATCGCTTTCTTCAGCAGATTCTGCCGCCGCCTCAGAGAGGTCCACTGGCAGATGCCGTAGCCGCAGTAATCCGTCGTAAAATATCGCGTCGCGCCGTAGCCCGTTTTGTATCTGCCGTTCTGATGGAGGCCCTGGCTGACCCGATTCGTATACTGCCTGTCCGTCAGCATAAACCGGGCGTTGTACAGGTTCTCCAGATTATCCGGCTTCATTCCGCTCTCCGCCTGAAGATTGATCATGACACCGCAGGCCGCTGCCCGATTCAGCTTCATGGTTCTGGTCAGGAAACCGTACACCTCCGGCTCATTGGACGAAGCCGCCAGCGCGATCGCCGGCACCGTCACCGCCATGGCGGCCGCAAGCGCAACGGCAAGGATTCGTTTTGCGTGTTGTGTTTTCAGCATAACAACTGCATTATACAGCGTTTTTCTGAAAAGTCAATTCTTTCCATTCGCCTTTCCGCGGCTTTTCAATCCGCAGCGAAAGTGATAGAATAGGCATGACAGGCTCAGGAAAGGAAACCTCGCGGGATGAACTACGGGAAGACGCTATTTCAGATACTCGCCGCCGCCATGGGCATGGTGATCGCCATCACCGGCCTCTGCTTCAAGACCGGATACTTCGAAACGGCCCATTCGGATTCGGGCTACATTCTGCTCGGGCTCGGCCTGTTCGCCACCATCTATTATCTGGCCAAACTGCGCGACTGAATTCCAGCCCGGACGGATCCCCGGTCATTGCTTCAGTTTTTGGCGCCGGGCTTTATACATATCACTTTTCCAGGCCAGATACCGATCGTAGGTCTCCCGCAGGCGGCCATAGGCTTCCTTGCCGAAGACTAGTTCAGTGCCGTCATCCAGCCGGATCACGCCCTCACCCATCGCGGCGATCCGATCCATATTCAGGATATAGCTGCGGTGACACCAGGCGAAGCGGATGTCCAGATCATCCATGATCTCACGGAAACGGCCATAGAACAGATACTCCCCTTCCGAGGCGTGCAGAACAATCTGCCGCTTTTTCTTTTCCATAAACAGAATTTCCTTCATGGGCAGGACGACGATCCGGCGGCGAATGCGGATGGACAGTGTTTTTTTCAACATAAAAGACTCCCTCTTCTTCAGGTTTTCGGCATATGCCAGGGAAGTCTTCGCGCGCAATGTCCTGTTCCGCTGTGATGCGGGACGATGTTACTCCTCCGCCTCCTTGTATGTGATCAGATCATCCGCAATTTCATTGGCGGCGATGGACACCGGCTTGGTGATGTCCTCATCGATCAGGCTGGGATAGCCGTCGATGATGTCACGCGCTCTTTTCGCAGCCAGAATCACCAGCGTATACCGGCTGTCTGCTTTTTCTCTGATGGTGTTGATGGACGGATATAACATCGTTACTCCTCTCTTTCTCTCTTCGATTCTATTTCGTTCTCTCTTCGGTGATGATCCGGTATACGCGGTCAACGGCCTCATCCAGATCCTCGTTGACGACCAGATAGTCGTACTGATCCGCCAGCGCAATCTCTTTCTCGGCTTCGCCCAAGCGCGCGATCAGGGTTTCTTCCGTTTCCGACCCCCTGCCGATAATCCTCGCTTTCAGTTCCTCCATGGACGGAGGAAGCACGAAGATCAGAATGCAGGCCGGGTAATTCCGCCTGACCTGAAACGCGCCCTGCACATCGATCTCCAGAATCACATCCCTGCCCTGGGACAGCCATTCCTCCACCGGCTCCTTCGGCGTACCGTACAGCGTCTCCCCGTACACACTGGCATGCTCCAGAAGTCCCCCTCCGGAAAGCAGCCGCATATATTCCTCCCGGGTGATAAAAAAATACTCCCTGCCGTGAGCTTCACTCTCCCGGGGCCTCCTCGTAGTCACGGAAATCGACAGGATAATGTCCGGATCCATCGCCACAAGCCGTTTGCATATGGTCCCCTTCCCCGTTCCCGAAGGCCCGGAGATGATAAACAGCTTTCCTTCTCTCATGTTCTTTCCCCAGTGGTCGATCGACGATT
>JAUNRL010000087.1:2799-4860 GCA_030535715.1 Bacillota bacterium | reverse complement strand
CCTGAAAAAATCATACGTCTTGGTCCTGCGCCACTCTTACCGGAAACCTTTCGCGCGGTTCAATCCGCCTGGATGAAATGCCACAATGGCGGTTTTGACCATATGCCGGAGGGGAAGCGTCACACCACCAGCGACGGCACTCTGGTCCGATCCAGAGTGGAATTGATTATCTATGAATACCTTAAGAATGCCGGTGTCGCCTTTGTATATGAGAGTCCGGTTTTATTAAGAAACCGATGGGTTTATCCGGATTTTAAGCTCCTCAGGTCTTCTGACCGCCGTATTATTCTCTGGGATCATTTTGGAATGATGGGAAATCAGGAGTACCGCGTCGATGCAGAGAACAAAATGTCTGGCTACATTCGGAACGGATACTGGCCTATGGATAATCTGATCACAACATTTGATTCTGGTAATGACTCTGTTGACATCTCCCAGCTTGGCAGAATGCTCACTGCCATGGGACTGATACATTGAGCGTGGCCTCCACTTTCTCCCGGGAGATGCCGAAGTGATTGAGCCGGCGGAGGAAGGTTTTGCAGCTGGCCGTACCGATTCCCAGTTCCTGGCCCAGAGCCCGGCGCTGCTGCGCCGCGCCGGGCGTCCCGTTCAGGCCCCAGCGATCCATGTCTTTTATGGTAATTGGTTCGGCGTCACCGGACGCAGGCACAGAATCCGTGCCTGCGCCGCCGGGTGCGGTCATTGTATGAGCGTCTTCGCCGCCGGACACAGTAGAAAAATCCACCGGACCACGCGCCCTCTGCAGCGCCCGCCGGATGGCCTCCGGGGAAGCGTTTTCGATGCCGATGTCGCCGTCCTTTGCCGCTTCCGCCTGATCGAGAAAAGCCTGCATTGCCTTTGGAAAACGATCCGTCAGACGGCGGCGGATCCGCTCCCCCGCCGAATCCGGGTCGGTGAATATAATCAGGCCCGTGCTCTCATAGGCGCGCTGCAGGATCTCCCAAACCTCTTCCCGGATTCCGTAGCCATGGGTTTCGATGGTCACCGCATCCACCGCCGCGCGGATGGCTGCCGTATCATCCCGTCCTTCAACCACAATGGTTTCCCTGATCCGCATCGCTTTCTTCCTTTCTCCGGCAATGTGCCGATCCACATCTCTCTGCAGCATGCCGCTTCCCTGTGGTATACTGTCTGTACGATCATTATACCCCACAGGAGGCCCGCTATGAACGAGAACTTTTCCTTTGCCCGATACTTCGATCATACCCTGCTCCGAGCCGACGCTTCCGAGGAAGAAATCCGCACGCTTCTGACCGAAGCCGGCGAATACGGCTTTGCGGCGGTCTGCGTGAACGGCTGCCATGTTCCTCTGGCCGCGGAATACCTTGCCGGGACAAAGGTGAACATCGCGACCGTTGTCGGCTTTCCGCTGGGGGCCTGCGCCGCCAATGCAAAAGCCACAGAAGCTCGCATCGCCATCGCCCAGGGCGCCGATGAAATCGATATGGTCATGAACATCGGCGCGGCCAAAGAGGGTCGATGGGATGCCGTGGAACAGGAAATTGCCACCCTGGCGCAGATATGCCGGCAGGCGACAGAGGCTACAAACGCGCCGGCAGGAAGCGAGGGAGCTTCGGCTACAGACGCGCCGGCCGGAACCGGCAGCCGGCGTCCCGTTCTCCTGAAGGTCATTCTGGAAACCTGTCTCCTCACCGACAGGGAGATCATGCAGGCCTGCCGGGCCGCCCGACGCGCCGGGGCGGACTTCGTGAAAACCTCCACCGGATTCTCCTCCGGCGGAGCCACCGTCCATGCCGTCCGCCTCATGAAGAAAACCGTCGGAACCGCCATGCAGGTGAAAGCCTCCGGCGGGATTCGCACGCTGGCTGACGCCCGGGCCATGATCGCGGCCGGTGCCGACCGGCTGGGCTGCAGCGCATCGGTGCGGATCATGGAGGAGTACCGAGCCGCCGGCAGCAATCGCTGAACCGCCGGCATCCCCTTACGGCCGCCTGCGCTTCGAGGAGTTTCCGCGAAAAAAACGCCGCACCCATGTTCAGTGCAGCGTTTACTGTTCCATATTTTTCCACCCCCCTGTAA
>JAUNRL010000087.1:0-2789 GCA_030535715.1 Bacillota bacterium | reverse complement strand
TAATCCATTGACCAGCGTACACCCCCCCGGACACGCACGTCTCCGGGTCTGCTCCGTCCTGCCCTACAGCACCGCTTTGATGGCTTCGAGGAACTCGTCGTATTCTTCGTAAGCCGGCAGTTCCGGATACTCTTTCTTGATGGCCTCGGTGCTCTTGAACAGGAATCCGTGCTTGCTGGCCAGAATCATCGCCAGATCGTTGTGGCTGTCCCCGGCGGCGATGGTATCATAGCCCATGGTCTGCAGCGCCCGCACCGTCACCAGCTTGGAGGGCTGCACGCGCATCCTGTGGGCCAGAATGATTCCGTCCTCGGCGATGTCCAGCGAATTGCACATGAGCATGGGCCAGTGCAGCTTCTTCATCAGCGGCTTGGCGAACTGCTCGAATGTGTCGCTGATGACCACCACCTGCGTCAGCGTCCGCAGCTCGTCCAGGAACTCAACCGCGCCCGGCAGCGGATCGATTTTCGCGATGGTGTCCTGAATCTCCTTGATTCCCAGACCATGCTCCTTCAGGATGTTCAGCCGGAACTGCATCAGTTTGTTGTAATCCGGCTCGTCCCGGGTAGTCCGCTTCAGTTCGGGGATCCCGGATTTTTCTGCAAAGGCAATCCATATCTCCGGTACCAGAACGCCTTCCATATCCAAACATACCATGTTCATAACTATTGTCCGCCTTTCCTTGTATTGTGATTCGATAGAAAAACTTTACCTGTTTAACTCAGGAATGTCAAGAGCCTCCCGCCCTGCCGGCCCGAAGCAATCCGGCTCCTGTCGATCAGCATATCCGGGGCAGGCCCTCGCCATAGAGAACATCAAAGCGCCGGCTCGCTCCCAGGCGGGTGCGCAGGTACGCGCCTTCCCCCCCGGTCAGCCGGCCGATGATGGCCGCGTCCCGGCCGTGCTCCGCCGACCGCATGGCGGCCAGCGCCTTCTCCGCGTCCTCCTCCGGAACGACTGCGATCATCTTCCCTTCATTGCCCATGTAGAGCGGATCCAGTCCCAGAATGTCGGCGAATCCGCGCACCGCATCGCTGACGGGAATGGCTTCTTCGTCCAGCTCGATCCGGCAGCGGGAACTGTCCGCGATTTCGTTGATCACCGTGCCCAGACCTCCCCGGGTCACATCCCGCATGATCCGCACCCGGACACCGGCGTCAAACAGCGCGTCCACCACATCATTGAGCGCCGCGCAGTCGCTGACGATGTCGTTCCCGATCTCCATCCGGTGGCTGAGGATGCAGGCGTGATGGTCCCCCAGATTTCCCGACACCAGAACGACGTCTCCGGGCCGGCCGTTGGCGCTGCTCACATCCCTTCCCTCCGGGATCTCCCCGATCCCCGTGGTGTTGATGTACAGTCCGCCGTTTCCTTCCACGACCTTCGTATCGCCGGCAACGATCAGGACACCGGCCTCCTTCGCCTGAGCAGCCATGGAGGCCACCAGCCGGTTCAGCAGCTCTGTATCCAGCCCCTCTTCCAGAATAAATCCGCAGGTCAGGTACCGAGGAACCGCGCCCATCATCAGCAGGTCGTTGACCGTACCGCAGACGCAGAGCTTGCCGATGTCCCCGCCCCTGAACTCCAGCGGCGTGACCACAAAGGAGTCCGTGCTGCAGGCGATCCGGCCGCCCGTCAGGGATTCGGGTTCCGCCGCAGCCGAACCGCCGACAGCCGCTTCGCCGGCATCTTCCGCCGCAGCCGCCCCGCCGATCCGCAGCACCGCCGCATCCTCCATCCGATCCAAAATCTGATTCTGGAAATGCTTTCCGAATATCTCACTCATCAGCTGGGCGGAGGACTGTCCGCCGCTGCCGTGTGCCATTGTTATCTTCATTCGTTTCTCCTCCGCGCACCTCTTGGCCGCCGCATTTGCTGATTCACGTCCCTGCCGTCGCGTTCTGTGCGTCCGCCCTCAATGCACGTTCCGGAACCAGATCCCGCAGGATCCTTCCGCCGAAACCATACAGGGTCCGTAAGGGTTCACCGGATCGCAGCCATTGCCGAACATGGGACACTGATCCGGATTGATCCGGCCGACAATCACCTCGCCGCACCGGCAGGCCGACGGCAGTTCCATGTCCTCGGTCAGCTCACGGCTCCCGCCGTCATACTGCGCGTAACCGCCGCGCAGATACAGGCCGGAATCCCCGATCATCCCCAGCCCGCGCCACATCGCAGGTCCGGGTTCGAAGACTTCCTTCATCACGGCCATTGCCTTTGCATTGCCCTCGTCCCGAACCGCGTTCCGGTACAGATTCTCCGAAAGATTCTCCCCGGTTTCGATCTGCCGCAGGATCCGGTAAACCGTCCCCAGGATATGCTCCGCCTCAAATCCGGCTACCACGAAGGGCTTCCGGAAACGCGCCACCAGTTCATCGTACACATGCACGCCGGTGATCACGCTGACATGGCCGGGGCAGATGAACCCGTCCACGTCGTTCTCATTCTCGCAGATCCATTCCAGCGCGGGCAGCACCGTTTTCAGCGCAGTGATCAGCCGGATATTCTCCACCCCCTCGGTCCTCGCCTGTTTCAGCATCAGGGCATAGGCCGGCACCGTTGTCTCGAATCCGACCGCGGCGACGCCGAACAGTTTGTCCGGCTCCCGCTTCGCCCGCTCCAGCGCCTCAAAGGGTGAGTACATCACCGCGATGTCCGCGTCGGTTTTGTTCTCCGACAGGCTGCCCTTCGTGCCAGGCACCTTCATCATGTCGCCGAAGGTCAGCAGCTGACCCTCGTTTTTCGCACAGGCAACGCAGGCATCGATATACGCCGTGGGGGTCACG
>JAUNRL010000086.1 GCA_030535715.1 Bacillota bacterium | reverse complement strand
CGGTATGTTTCTGTTGCACTTTCCCTATGGTTACCCACGCCGGACGTTATCCGGCATCCCTGCCCTGCGGAGCCCGGACTTTCCTCACGCATCCCGAAGATGCGCGCGACCGTCCGTCTTACCCAAAGTATTCGGCAATATTCAGTTGTTCAACCGGAGACGGGATAAACGGTTCGGCTGGAGACGGCGGAACAGGCGCCCCGTACGGTCAGACTCCTACAGCGTATACGGATTCGTAACGGACTCAGCCTCCATGACCGCCAGCTGCCCCCCTTCTTCCTCCACGGCTTCCCGCAGCTGGGCCGCGAAGTTCTCCGTAAAGATCTTTTCCGTGCCGTAGTGGCCGGCGTCGATGACCGTGAGCCCCATTGCCTTTGCGTACTGGGCTTCGTGCAGTTTCAGATCGCCGGTGATGTAGGCGTCGCAGTGTTCGCGAACGGCCCGGTAGATGAACTCGCCGCCCGCCCCCGTGCAAAAGGCAATTTTTTCCAGCTTATCCCGCCCGCCGTCGACGCAGCGGATATAGTTCTTCGGCAGATCCAGCCGCCGTTCCACATAGGTGCAGAATTCCCTGAAGTCCATGGGCACGGGAAGATAGCCGATGCTGCCTACCTCGTCCATGTCATACTCGAATTCCGTATCCTCATCGTTGATGACATCCCGTACTTCGATATGATCCCCGAAGAAGGATGCCCGGCGCGCATAGCAATGCGCATCGTCCATACGGCCACCGAACCGGAATCCCCCGGATTCCTCCCCGTCATCCGGTACCTGTTCATCCCATTCCTCCGGAACGGCGACATCCCTGAGCCGCAGCAGCTCCGCCAGATATATGCTGTTTCCCCGGGGCGCCGCGTCAAAGGCCAGGTGAGAGGAATAGACGTCGATGCCGGATGCGATCAGCTGCAGCAGGTACCGGCCCACCGGGGTGTCCGGCGTGATGCTGTTGACCGGATGGAACAGCAACGGATGATGGGTGATGATCATGTCCGCCTGCTTGGCCACGGCCTCGGCAATCACTTCGTCGTTCAGTTCCAGGCAGACCAGCACCCGATCGATCTCCTCCCGGCTGCAGTGCACCTGAACGCCAGAATGATCTTCATCCTCAAACCACTCCAGCTCTGTGAATTCCTCGATCAGTTCGATCAGTTTCTCATATCTCATGTTCATTCTCCTCATCAGGCGGCAAAGGCAACCCCGCCAAAGCAGCCTGCGGTCCAACCAGCGGGCATCCTGCCGGACCGGTTTTCGTTCCGGCGCACTGTCAGCCCGGCTGTTGGCCGGCGCGGACCTGCTTCAGCAGTTTTTCCAGATAAAGGATGTTTTCCTGAATCGCATTGATCCGCATCCCGTCCTGCTCCCGGGCCGCCTGCAGTCCCTCCCGTACCCGGCGTTCCTGATCCAGCCTCCGAAGCAGGTACTTCTCCACCGGGCCGCCTGCCCGCGCGATCCAGGGCGGCACGCGGAAGAAGATGTGATCCTCCGACAGACCGGCCAGAATCCCCCGGTGCATTTCCGCCAGATCTCTGCTGTCCAGCACCCTGTTTTCTTTCTTCCCGGCCGTTATGACCTCCGGGAAGAAATGGCCCTCCTCCACGATATCCTCGCTGAAAATGCGAAAACCAGCCTCCAGGAGCCATTTTCGCAACGCACCGGCCGCTGTTCGCGGCTGGAGCACGAATCGGGAGTAGGATCGGGTCTTTTCCGGATCCGCTGACAGAATGTCCCGGATCAGCTTCCCGCCCATGCCGGCGATGACCACCGTGTCCACCTCGCCGGGTTCAAGAACCTCCAGACCGCTGCCCAGCCGAAAGGACATGCCCCCGCCGAACTGGTACGCACCCGCCGCCCGCTTCGCCTTTTCCAGAGACGGCGCGCTGATGTCCGTCATCACCACGAAGGGGGAATGCTCCCGCTCAAAGAGGTACACCGGCAGATGGCCGTGATCCGTTCCGATATCCGCCATCCGATCTCCCAGAGGCACGCGGTCCGCCATGGCCTGCAGCCGGTCGCTCAGCTGCATCATCGGGCCCGGATTCTCTATCA
The DNA here is from genome assembly GCA_030535715.1 of Bacillota bacterium. Taxonomy (GTDB): domain Bacteria; phylum Bacillota; class Clostridia; order Peptostreptococcales; family Anaerovoracaceae; genus Lentihominibacter. The sequence goes on along the minus strand of JAUNRL010000086.1, from coordinate 2,933 downwards.
TTCCAGATAATCCTTCAGTTTCTTGCTCCGGGTCGGGTGGCGCAGCTTGCGCAGCGCCTTCGCCTCGATCTGCCGGATCCGCTCACGGGTAACGTCAAACTCGCGGCCCACCTCTTCCAGAGTGCGCGCCCGGCCGTCACCCAGGCCGTAGCGCAGCTTCAGCACTTTCTGTTCCCGCTCGGTCAGGGTATCCAGCACATCCATCAGCTGCTCCTTAAGCATGGAGAAGGCTGCCGCTTCCGCCGGAACCGGCACATTGTCATCCTGGATGAAATCGCCGAGCTGGCTGTCCTCTTCCTCGCCGATGGGAGTTTCCAGAGAGACCGGCTCCTGCGCGATCTTCTGAATCTCCTGCACCTTGTCCACGGTAATGCCCATCTCCGCCGCGATCTCGTCCGGGGTCGGTTCCCTGCCCTGCTCCTGCAGCATCTGCCGAGAAACCCGGATCAGTTTGTTGATGGTCTCAACCATATGCACCGGGATCCGGATCGTCCGGGCCTGATCCGCGATGGATCGGGTGATGGCCTGCCGGATCCACCAGGTGGCGTAGGTGCTGAACTTGAATTCCTTGCGGTAATCGAACTTATCCACTGCTTTGATCAGGCCCAGATTGCCCTCCTGAATCAGATCCAGAAACAGCATTCCGCGACCCATGTATTTCTTGGCGATGGATACCACCAGCCGCAGATTGGCCTCGCAGAGCTTCTGCTTGGCCGCTTCATCCCCCGCTTCAATCCGCTTGGCCAGTTCCACTTCCTCCTCCTTGGTCAGAAGCGGCACCTTGCCGATTTCCTTCAGATACATACGGACAGGATCCTCCACAGAAGCGTTTTTGGTCAGGGCCGAATCCACATCGGCATCTTTGCCGGCGCCTTCAGCGTCGTTCTCCGCCTCCAGCTCCACCAGGTCGCTGTCGTCCGGCTCCTCCTGATTGATCAGTTCCAGCTTATTGCGAAAAACCTCTTCCAGAACCGCAGGGGCGTCCTCCTTGCTGATTTTGTACTCGGCGATGTAGGCGTCCACCTCATCCTGCGAGAGCGACGGCCGTTTTCTCGCCTTTCCCCGGTTGATCAGCTTCCGCAGAGCGGCCTCCTCCTTGCTCTGGGTAAAGACCTCGCTCTTCGTGCCCTTCTCCAGAATATCGGCAATGCGCCGCTGGAATTCCGAAAACTCCGCATCGGCAATCCGCTGCGCATCCGTCCGCTGATCTTCCGCCTCTTTCTTTGACTTCATTGTGTTTTTTTTCTTCTTTGCCATCTTATTATCCCTGCCCTTTCAGTTTTCTCTGTATTTCCGCCTGTTCCCGCATCAGTGCGGCCAGCTCGTCGTCGGCGACGGTTTCATCGGCCAGTGACAGCTGCCAGGTGATCTCCTGATCCCGCCGCTCCAGTTCCTTTCTTCGCACAAAGGCAACGCATTCCCGATATGCCTGCTCTTCTTTCTCCTCCGGGATCACGATTTCCTCAATCTCCTGCAGGGCCTCAAAAACTTCCGGCTCCGCCGTCTCCCGCAGCATGCCCGCCGTCAGGGGGTGAGGCCTGTCCGCGCTCTCTCGCAGGATCCGGTACAGCTCCACTCCGACATCATCCTGAAACACCAGCCGGCGGATGTCCTCCGGTATGGGGATGAAACTCGAACGAAGCATCATCAGCCGGAGCAGCGTTTTTTCCTCCCGGGTCATTCCCGGCTGTCCAGCCGCCAGCCGGACGCAGGCTGCCGCCGGAACCGGAGCGTCCGCGCTGCGGAATTCCATCCGTACTGCCTGAGGGGAGATGCCCGTCTCCTCCGCCAGCTTCTGCAGGTAAAGGTCCGCCTCCATCGGTTTCATGGGTCGGAGAGCCCGCATCACTTCCCGCAGGTAGTCGAGCCGCTGCTGTTCATCGGTCAGATCGTATCCGGCGCGGATCCGCTGAATCTTGAAATCCCCGTAAGGCAGCGCCTGATCCACCAGATCCAGGAATGCCTGCCGGCCATGACTCTGAATGAACTCATCGGGATCCTTGCCGTCACTCACCTTCAGCACCCGGGGCTTAAGATCCTCCTGGTAGAGGATGTCGATGCCCCGCATGGCCGCGTTCTGGCCCGCCTCGTCGGCATCGTAGGAAAGCACCACATTTCTCGTGTATCGCTTGATCAGCGCTGCCTGGTTCTCCGTCAGCGCCGTGCCCAGGGATGCCGCCACATTCCGGATCCCCGCCTGGTACAGAGCGATCACGTCCATGTAGCCTTCCACCAGAATGATCCAGTCTTCTTTGCTGACCTCCTGCCGGGTCAGGTTCAGCCCGTAGAGATTGTTCTTTTTCTGGAACACCGGCGTTTCGGGAGAGTTCAGATACTTGGGATTTCCCTCCCCGATGATCCGCCCGCCGAAGCCGATGACCCTGCCCGATGTGTTGATGATCGGGAAGATCACCCGATTCCGGAACTTGTCGAAGTACCGGTCCCCCGAGCGGGAGATCAGCCCCAGTTCCAGCATCTTACGCCTGTTCACGCCTTCGGCGTCAAGGTGATTCAGCAGGCTCTGCCACTGGCCGTCAGCATACCCGAGGCCGAATTTGTTCATGGTCTCCTCGGAAATGCCCCGGTTCTTCATGTAGGTATAGCCCGGATTGGCCTTTTCCCGCAGGAGCCGGTAAAAGAACCGGGCGGCCAGCCGGTTGATCTCGTAGAGTTCGGTTTTCTTTCTTCCGCCGCCGAAGCTGTCGGCAATCTCGACGCCGTATTCCTTCGCCAGCATCTCCACGGCACCGCGGAAATCCAGGTTGTAGTACTTCTCCACAAAGGCAATCACATCCCCGGTTTCCCCGCAGCCGAAGCAGGTATACCGCTGCCGGCTCTCGGAAACAATAAAAGAAGGTGTCTTTTCCTGGTGAAAGGGGCAGAGTCCCTTGTAGTTGCTCCCCGCTTTTTTCAGGGTTACCACTCTGCCGATC
>JAUNRL010000085.1 GCA_030535715.1 Bacillota bacterium | reverse complement strand
CGGTGAAGTGCAACATCGCCGGCGAGCATGGTGATACCCAGTTTCCGGTGTGGAGCCGGCTGGCCATTGCCGGCGTGCCCATGCAGGAATACTGCAGCAATGTGGGCCTTCCCTGGGGCGGGGAACAGAAAGATCTGCTCTACAATCAGGTGCGGAAGATGGGCGAGGAGATCATTTCGGCCAAAGGCAAGACCCATTACGGTATTGCTTCCTGCGTCTGTTCTCTGGCGGCGGCCGTGCTGAACCAGAGGCTGACGGTGGCGCCGGTCACCTCGCCGCTGCAGGGTGAATACGGAATCGAGGGTGTCTCGCTGAGCATCCCTTCCATTGTCGGTGTCAACGGTGTGGAGCACCGGCTGGTGGAACACTGGACGCAGGAGGAACAGTACTGTCTGCACAAGAGCGGCATGCTGCTGAAGAAGACACTGGCCGGACTTCGTGATTAACCGGCGGTGCACAGGAGGACTATGTGATGGAATACACGTTTAATCGATCCCCGTTTACCGGGAAAGAAGCAAAACATCTGGCCAACGTCATGAAATCCGGAAAGATCTGCGGCGACGGGCTCTACACGAAACGCTGCAATCAGTGGATCGAGGAGAAAACCGGCGCGGCTGGGGCCTATCTGACCACATCCTGTACCCAGGCGCTGGAGATGTCGGCTCTCCTGACGGAGATTCGGCCCGGAGATGAGGTGATCCTGCCGTCCTATACCTTCGTGTCTACGGCCAACGCCTTTGCCCTGCGGGGCGCGCAGCTGGTTTTCGTGGATATCCGGCCGGATACCAACAACATCGACGAAACCCTCATCGAGGGGGCAATCACCGATAAAACAAAGGCAATTGTGCCGGTGCATTATGCCGGCGTGGGGTGCGAGATGGATACCATCTGCGCCATTGCGGCAGAGCACGGCCTGACTGTTATCGAGGATGCCGCCCAGGGGGTGATGGCATTCTATAAGGGGAGAGCGCTGGGCAGCATCGGCGACTATGGCTGCTTCAGCTTCCATGAGACGAAGAATTACAGCATGGGCGAGGGCGGAGCTATCCTGATCAAGGATCCGCAGAAGACGGACATGGCGGAAATCGTCCGGGAAAAGGGAACAGACCGGAGCCGGTTCCTGCGGGGACAGGTGGACAAATACAGCTGGGTGAGCATCGGCTCGTCCTATCTGCCCAGTGAGCTGAACGCGGCCTATCTGTGGCCTCAACTGGAGATGGCGGAAGAGATCAACCAGGCCCGGCTGGTCTGCTGGAACCGCTACTTCGAGGATCTGAGGGATCTTCAGGAAGCGGGAAGGATCCGGCTGCCGGTGATTCCGGCCGAGTGCGAACACAACGCCCACATGTTCTATCTGAAGACAGCGGATCTGGAGGAACGCACCCGGCTGATCGCCTGGCTGAAGGAACAGGGAGTTCAGGCAGTATTTCACTATGTGCCGCTGCATTCCGCCCGCGCGGGAAAGCTCTACGGACGATTCCACGGAGAGGATCGATACACGACGAAGGAAAGCGAGCGGCTGGTCCGGCTGCCGATGTACTACGGGCTCACGCCGGAAGATGTCGGCAGCATCGCGGAACGGATTCACGCATTCTTCGCACAGAAATAGCATCGGTTTCCTGCAACAGGGTTACCCGTACCAGAGAAGGAGGACAAGGATATGAAGGGAATCGTACTCGCCGGAGGCAAGGGAACACGGCTTTATCCCATGACCAAGGCCATCTCCAAGCAGCTGCTGCCGATTTACGACAAGCCGCTGATCTATTATCCGCTTTCGGTTCTTCTGTTGGCCGGGATCCGGGATATTCTGATTATTTCCACCCCTGCGGACATCGGAGACTACGAGGACCTGCTGGGTGACGGAAGCCAGCTGGGCGTCCGCTTTTCCTATAAGATTCAGGACAGACCCCGGGGTCTTGCCGATGCCTTCATTCTGGGCGAGTAATTCATCGGGGATGATGACGTCTGCCTGGTGCTGGGGGACAATGTGTTTTACGGGCAGGATCTGACCAGGATCGTTACCGACGCGAGAAAAGATCTGGACGGAGCCAAGGTCTTTGGCTATCCGGTGAAGGATGCCACAGCCTTCGGCGTAGTTGAGTTCGATCAGGACAATAACGTCATCTCCCTGGAGGAAAAACCCGCCCATCCCAAGTCCAATTATGCGGTTCCCGGCCTGTATTTCTATGACAATCAGGTGGTGGAAATCGCGAAGAATATCCGGCCTTCCGCCCGTGGCGAGCTGGAGATCACTTCGGTGAACAATGCCTATCTGGAGCAGGGAAAACTCAAGGTTGCCCTGATGAAGCGGGGGATGGCCTGGCTGGATACGGGAACGCCGGAAGGCATGCTGAAGGCGGCGGAATTTGTTGAGGCGGTTCAGTCCCGGCAGGGGTTCTACATCGCCTGTCTGGAGGAGATCGCCTGGCGCAGGGGATTCATTGATACGGAACAGCTTCGCCGGATTGGTGAGGAACTCAGCATGACCGAGTATGGGAAATACCTGCTGTCCCTCTGCGGCTGATTGCCTTTGCATTTTTCTGAACCATGCTTGCCCTTATCCGTACAGCGCTGAACAGAACCAATAACATCAGCCGAAGCACCTGCCTGTGGAACGCGGTCAACGCGGGTCTGTCGGCGGCTCTCTGCCCGGTGATCCTTATGGTCATGAACCGGACAAACGGAGTCGATGACGCAGGGATGTTTGCCATTGCCTTTGCCGTGGCTGCGCTGATGCTCTTCGTCGGCCAGTACGGTCTGCGCCGGTTTCAGTCTTCCGATATTTACGAAAAGTACACCGTCCCCGAATATCACGGCATGCGGTTTGTAACCTGCGGCGCCATGCTGATTGCCAGCACGGCCTACTGCTTCTACGGCGTGTTCATGCGGGACTATACTCTGGATAAATTTCTGGTGATTCTGCTGATCTGCCTGCTTAAGGAAAACCAGGCCTACGCCGATGTGGTTCACGGCCATATGCAGCAGAAGGGAAGGCTGGACGTAGCGGCCAAGGCCTCCGCGGTCCGATTCTTTGCCGAACTGGCGTCCTGCTGCATTGCCCTGATTCTGACCCGCAGTCTGCTGATCGCTACGGTGATCTGCCTGGTGACATCAACGGCGGTGCTGCTGCTGACCACGATCAATGCGGCCAGGGATTACTGCGATACCCTTCGCCCGTCCCTTTCCCTGCAGAAGTGCCGGCAGCTGCTGATCGACGGTTTCCCGCTGTTCGCCAGCCTGTTTCTGAACATGTACATCAGCAATGCGGCCAAATACGCCATTGACCAGTATCTGACCGATGATGTGCAGGCTTATTACAATTACATTTTTATGCCGGCCTTCGTCATTCAGCTGATTGCCTATTTTATCTTCAATCCGATTCTGACCACCTACGCCAGGCTTTGGCTCTCCGAAAAAAAAGAAGACCTGAAAAGACTCAGATCTCTGATCCGGCGTCAGTGTGTCCTGCTGCTGGGTCTGACCGCGTTGGCGGTGCTGGTGGCGTTCACCATAGGCATACCGGTACTGTCCTTTATGTTCGGCGTGAATCTGGGCGCGTATCGCGATGATCTCTGCCTGCTGATGGCGGGTGGCGGCCTGATGGCCTATGGCGTGTTCTTCAACTATGTGATTACGATCATTCGGGAGCAGAAGTACCTGCTGATCAGCTACGGCATTACCTTCATCGCGGCCAGGGTGCTGGCCGGATTCTTCGTGACCCGCTGGGGCATCACCGGCGCGGTCATTCTCTACACGGTGCTCATGGCCGTTCTGGCCGTCATGCTGGGCATCATTACCCTGTGGAAGGTGCGTGGCCGCCGCATCGAACTCACACGACCGTAATCCGGATGTTGTCCAGCGCTTCGTGAAGCTTGTCCACCGCCTCGTCCAGCGTGGCGCCCCGGGTGATCACATGGCCGATTCGGTGGGGCCCGACGTGGAACTTCCTGACGGTATCTCCCGGCTGATAATCGAACTGCACATCAACGATATCCGGATCTTTCGGATTATTGTTTTCCTGAGACTGAATCACGCCGTCCCGGTCGCTCATCAGGAGCATACTGGCGTTAGGTGTCCCCGCGTACCGATCCGCCGGCGTGCCGTCCCCGGCACGGAAATCCACCGATTCGCCGAGAGCCGTCTTCAGGATCTTTTCATAATAGTTGTATCCGTAATAGATCGATACCAGTTCAGCCAGGCAGGTGGCGCCAGAGCGTCCGCCGATTTCCAGAACGTAGGTCTGCCCGTCCCTCATGATGAAGTCTGCATTGATGGCGCAGTTGTCCAGCCCCATGGCGCGGATGGCCCGCTGCAGCTGCAGCCTGGTGTCCTCCAGTTTTTCCGGGGGAAGGGCATAGGGGGCGTAGTGGCCGATGGGCACGCCGGTGTCGCCTTTGAAAATATAGTCCCCATGGGGAAGGATGAACTTGATCTCTCCGTCCCGCACGAAAGCCTGCGCGCCGAACTCCTCGCCTTCGATAAATTCCTCCACGACGAAGTAGTTGGAGCGGGTGTTCTCCAGCACCACGTTGCGCGCGTCATCGAATTCTTCGGCGGAATTGACTTTGACGATACCCCGGCTGCCCGAAGAATCGACGGATTTGAACATGAGCGGGAAGGACAGGCCGCTGATCTGACGGGCATAATCCTCATCATCGAAGGAAATCCGGCGGAAACGGGCCGTGCGCACTCCATTTTCCTCGTAGCAGGTCTTCATTCTCAGTTTATCTGTGGCAATGCTGGCTGCCTCGAAACTGAGTCCGGGCAGACCCAGGGTATCGCAGACGCGCCCGATGGTGATCACCGCCACATCTGTGCCGGTGGTGATGATGCCGTCGATCTTTTCCCGGCGGGCAATGGCCAGAATTTTTCCGTAATCCGTCGTGTTTTCATAGTAAACCTTGTCGGCAAGGGCGAATCCGGGGTAGTTGCCCGGAATGCTGGCGACAATGGTGTAGATGCCAAGTTCTTTTGCGGTCTGGATCAGCGGCACCTGGTAGAT
>JAUNRL010000084.1 GCA_030535715.1 Bacillota bacterium | reverse complement strand
TCGCGTAGCCGCCCTGGTCGGGGATCTTGCGGAAGAACATATCGAAATAGGCCACTTCATCAGCCATTCCCGCTTCAAAATATCCGTTGGCCATGGTGATTTCGTAGAAGTCCGTCAGCATGGTCAGATTCAGTTTCTCGATCATTTCCTTATCCTTTCTCCTGCAAAGGCAACGCCCGCCGGGTCTCCTTCCGCCGGTTACGGGTCCCTGCTTTGGCGCCTCATTTTACCAGTTTGCGCAGAAATTGTCCAGTATACGAGCCCTCTGCCTCCGCGATCTGCTCCGGCGTTCCCTCCGCCACGATGGACCCTCCCCGGGATCCGCCGTCAGGGCCCAGATCGATGATGTGGTCAGCCCGCTTGATCACGTCCATGTTGTGTTCGATAACAACGACCGTATTGCCGGCGTCCACCAGCTTCTCCAGCATCATCAGCAGCTTTTCCACGTCGGCGAAGTGCAGCCCCGTGGTGGGCTCATCCAGAATGTACAGGGTTCTCCCGGTACTCCTTTTGGACAGCTCCGCCGCCAGCTTGATTCGCTGGGCTTCTCCGCCGGACAGCTGGGTGCTGGGCTGCCCCAGCTTGATGTATCCCAGTCCCACGTCTTCCAGCGTCTGCAGCTGACGGGCGATGGGCGGATGATTGCGGAAAAACTCCAGCGCCTCGGACACGTTCATGTCCAGCACATCGAAGATGTTCTTTCCCTTGTATTTCACCTCCAGGGTTTCCCGGTTGTAGCGCTTGCCTTTGCAGACCTCGCAGGGCACATAGACGTCCGGCAGGAAGTGCATTTCGATCTTGATGATGCCGTCGCCGCTGCAGGCTTCGCAGCGGCCGCCTTTCACGTTGAAGCTGAACCGCCCCTTGCCGTAGCCCCGCAGCTTGGCCTCAGGAAGCTGGGCAAAGAGATCCCGGATATGGGTGAACACTCCGGTGTAGGTTGCCGGGTTGGACCGGGGCGTCCGGCCGATGGGCGCCTGATTGATGTCGATGATCTTGTCAATGTGCTCGATGCCCCTGATCTTTTTATGCTTTCCCGGCCTTCCCTTGCTGCCGTAAATCTCCGTGAAAACCGCCTTGTACAGGATCTCGTTGACCAGGCTGCTCTTGCCCGATCCGGAGACACCGGTGACGCAGACAAACTTCCCCAGGGGGAACTTCACGTCGATCTTCCGGAGATTATTCTCCTGCGCGCCGATCACCTCGATGATCTTTCCGTTTCCCTTCCGCCGGGAGGCCGGCACGCCGATGCTGCGTTTGCCCGAGAGAAACTGTCCAGTGATGGACTGCGGACAGGCCTTGATGTCCTCCACCGTGCCCTGGGCCACCAGCTTTCCGCCGTGAATGCCGGCGCCGGGACCGATGTCGATGATCTGATCCGCCGCATACATGGTCTCCTCATCGTGCTCCACCACCAGCAGGGTATTGCCCAGATCCGTCAGGCGGCGCAGGGCCTGAAGGAGCATCCGGTTATCCTTCTGGTGCAGGCCGATGCTGGGCTCGTCCAGAATGTACAGCACGCCCACCAGCCCCGATCCGATCTGGGTTGCCAGCCGGATCCGCTGGGATTCGCCGCCGGACAGGGTCGCCGAGGCCCGGGACAGGGTCAGATAGTCCAGTCCCACGCCGGCAAGAAACTGCAGCCGGCCCCGGATCTCCTTGAGGATCTCCGCCGCGATGGCCCGGTGCATATCCGACAGTTCCATGCCGTCGATGAACTCGATGGCCTCCACTACCGACAGATCGCAGAACTCCATGATGTTTTTGCCACCGACGGTGACCGCCAGAAGCTCCGGCCGAAGCCGCCTGCCCTGACAGGCCGGACAGGCGTCGACGCTCATGAAGACTTCCATCTTTTCCTTGATCCATTCAGAACCGGTCTCCCGGTAGCGGCGCTCCATGTTGTTGACCAGCCCCTCGAAGGTATGGTGCCGGTGCTGAACATAGCCCGCCCGGTTGGTGTAGTCATAGACCAGTTCCTTATCGCCGGTGCCGTAGAGCAGTACATCCCGGAACTTCTTCGGCAGCTTCCGGAAGGGCACCGTCAGATCGATGTCGTACATGTCCGCCAGCGCCCGGATCACCTGCCAGTAGTAGCTGGTGTGCTCCATGGTGCCGAAGGCATTCTTCAGGCAGTGCTCCATGATGCTCTTATCCTGATCGGGAATCAGAAGTTCCGGATCCACCCGCTGAATGAATCCCAGCCCGTTGCACTCCGGGCAGGCGCCTATGGGATTGTTGAAGGAGAACATTCTGGGTTCCAGCTCCTCGATGCTGACCCCGTGCTCCGGACAGGCCAGAGATGTGCTGAAGGTTCTCTCCTCCTCTTCGCCGACGATCACCTGCACCAGCCCCTCCCCGTGGGCGATGGCCAACTCGCAGGCCTCGCTGAGCCGGCTGCGGATCCCCTCCCGGATCCTGATCCGGTCGATGACGATCTCGATGGTGTGCTTAAAGGTCTTCTCCAGTTTGACCTCTTCTTCCTCCAGCCGGATCATCTTCCCGTCCACGCGAACCCGGGAAAAGCCCTCCCGCATGATCCGTTCCAGAATCTTTTCGTGCTGCCCCTTTCTCTGGCGGATGACGGGCGCCAGAATGGTCAGCTTCGTCCCCTCTTCTTCCTGCAAAAGCAACTCCACGATCTGGTCGATGCTCTGGCTGGTGATCTCCCGGCCGCACACCGGGCAGTGAGGGATTCCGATCCGGGCGTACATCAGCCGCAGGTAGTCGTAGATCTCCGTCACCGTGCCCACGGTGGAGCGGGGGTTCTTGCTGGTGGTCTTCTGGTCGATGGAGATGGCCGGAGAAAGCCCCTCGATGGACTCCACGTCGGGTTTCTCCATCTGCCCGAGAAACTGCCGGGCATAGGAGGACAGACTCTCCATGTATTTCCGCTGACCTTCCGCGTAGATGGTGTCAAAGGCCAGGGAAGACTTTCCCGAACCGGACAGTCCCGTCAGCACCACGAACCGATCCCGGGGAATGGTCACGTCCATGCTCTGCAGGTTGTTTTCCTTTGCTCCTTTGATGACAATATTCTTGGCCATGATCATATCCTCGCCCGATACTCAAATACCAGATCACGCAGCTGCGCCGCCCGCTCGAACTGCAGGTCGGCCGCCGCCTGCTTCATTTCCTTTTCCAGCTTTGCCGTATATTCCTTCAGTTCCTTCTTCGTCATCTCCAGCGGGCTCTTTCCCTCATAGGCTGACGCATCCTCCAGAACCTTCGTCGCTTCGATCACCTCCCGGATGCCCTTGCGGACACTGGTGGGCGTGATGCCGTTGGCTTCGTTATATTCCCGCTGAATCTTCCGCCGTCGGGCCGTCTCATCGATGGCCGCACGCATGGCCGGGCTGATCCCGTCGGCGTACATCACCACCTTGCTGTCCGCGTTGCGGGCCGCCCGCCCGATGGTCTGAATCAGAGAGGTCTCCGTCCGCAGAAATCCTTCTTTGTCCGCGTCCAGGATGGCCACCAGGGACACCTCGGGAATATCCAGTCCTTCCCGGAGCAGATTGATGCCCACCAGGACATCGAAGTCGCCCAGCCGCAGATCCCGGATAATCTCCATCCGCTCCAGCGTGTCGATCTCCGAGTGGAGATAGCGGACTTTAATGCCCGCCGCCGCCAGATAATCGGTCAGGCTCTCCGCCATCTTCTTGGTCAGCGTTGTGATCAGCACCCGGCCGCCCTTCTCCGTCACCTGATTGATCTCTCCGATCAGGTGGTCGATCTGTCCCTCCGCGGGATGCACCTCGATCACCGGATCCAGAAGTCCCGTGGGCCGGATGATCTGCTCTGCCGTAGTTCCGCCGCTTTCCTCCTTCTCGTACTCCGCCGGCGTGGCGCTGACGTAGAGGATCTGGCGCACCATCTGATGGAATTCCTCGAACTTCAGGGGCCGGTTATCCAGCGCGGAAGGCAGGCGGAATCCGTAATCCACCAAAGACTGTTTTCTTGAACGATCCCCCGCGTACATCGCCCTGAGCTGGGGCAGCATAACGTGGGACTCATCGATCATGACCAGAAAGTCATCGGGGATGTAGTCGATCAGGGTATAGGGCCGGCTGCCCGGCGGCAGTCCGGTGATGTGCCGGGAATAGTTCTCGATGCCCTTGCAGGTACCGATCTCCCGGAGCATTTCCACATCGTAGCGGGTCCGCTGTTCGATCCGTTGGGCTTCGATGAGCTTGCCCCGGTCCTGGAACCACCGGATCCGCTCCTGCAGTTCCTCGGTGATGGTCTGCGCCGCCCGTTCAATGTTCTCCTGACTAGTCACGTAATGGGACGCCGGATAGATGGCCACATGATTCCGCAGGCCGAGGATCTCGCCGGTCAGGGGATTGATCTCCTTGATGGATTCCACCTCATCGCCGAACAGTTCGATGCGCACGGCGTTTTCCGCCCCTGCCGGATGGATGTCGATGATGTCGCCCCGCACCCGGAAGTCGCCCCGCTCAAAGGCCGTGTCGTTGCGGGTATACTGGATATCCACCAGCTTCCGCAGCAGTTCCTGCCGGTCCTTTTCCATGCCCGGCCGCAGGGAAACCACCTGGTTCTCGTAGTCCACGGGGCTGCCCAGTCCGTAGATGCAGGATACGCTGGCCACGATGATGACGTCCCGGCGTTCCGACAGGGCGGCCGTCGCCGAGTGGCGCAGCTTCTCGATTTCGTCGTTGATGTCCGAGTCTTTCTCGATATAGGTGTCCGTGGAAGCCACGTAGGCTTCCGGCTGATAATAATCGTAGTAGGACACGAAATACTCCACCGCGTTGTCCGGGAAGAACTCCCGGAACTCCCCGTGAAGCTGAGCGGCAAGGGTCTTGTTGTGGGAGATAACCAGCGTCGGCTTCTGGACTTTCTCGATGATCTTGGCCATGGTGAAGGTTTTGCCCGAGCCGGTGACGCCCATCAGCGTCTGGGCGCGGTTTCCCCCAGGATCGACTCCGCGATGGCATCGATGGCCTGAGGCTGGTCGCCCATGGGTTCATAATCGGAAACGACGTGAAACTTCGTCATCGGATTAACCTCCAATCGGGGTTGCCTTT
>JAUNRL010000083.1 GCA_030535715.1 Bacillota bacterium | reverse complement strand
GTTCCGGAAACGACGGCCGAACCACAGCAGTCGGCACAGGCCACAGGCGTGACCCGGAATACACTGCTGGCACCGAAGGACAAGATTGAAGAGGCTCATCGCCATACCCGTTATAATATTGAAGGAATGGCAAAGGCAAGAGCAGACTTTTTCGCTGATCTGCCGGGTGGGGATCCGGAGGCAGACCGTCATCCGGAGCCGGAAGCCAAAGAGTCCCTGAATGGAATCATGCCTCAGACCAGAATGGTTGACAAGGAGGCGATTGCTGCCGGATTGTCCTCAACCAGAAAGATCGTCAGGGGTCCGCTGGATATTCAGGAGGCTATGGGTCTGACGTCCAGGACGGAAGAAAAACCGGGCGAACCGGAAATCTCGGAACTGCCGGATATTCCGGCAGCACCGGGGGAACCGGCGGAGATGGATGATCTGCTCAGCCAGTTTGCCAGCGTTGCCGATCCGCTGAAAGCGAAGATGGAAGAGACCGTTCAGCCGGAACCGGCAAGACCGGAACCGGTGATCGAACCCGAGCCGGTCATTGAGTCAGAGTCGGTGAACGAGGAACCCATCGACGAAGCTGCGGGAGATTTCTTTGAGCTGGAAGACGTGGCTGAGGATGGCACGGAAGAAGCGGAAGCGGTTTCCGAGCTTCCGCTGGAGCTGGCTGCGCTGGAGAAGCCAGGCCTGGAAGACACTATGGTCATGCCGCAGATCAATCGCATCGAGGAGATGATTTCCTCTGACTTTGCTCATTACGGCGAGGCTGAAGCGGAGGAAATGCGGCAGCTGCAGACCGCTGCAGCGGAAAAGACCGGTCGGGAAGCGGAAACCGCTGCGGCTGTTGCGGCGGAGGTGGCGGAAGAAAGACCGGTACTGTCCCCGAAGGAACAGAAGCTGCTTGAGCGCGCCAAAAAGAAAGAAGAAAAACAGCTTGCCAAGGCAAGAAAAAAGGAAGCAAAGAAAGTGGTCGCGCAGGACACCTTCGGCGAAACGGATCATATTGAGCCGGAAATGGAGGAAAAGGGCGGAAAGGGCCGTGCGGTTCTGATGGTAATCCTGATTCTGCTGTGCGTGATCTTTTCTATGGAACTGATCGGTATCGGTATCAAGGTCTTCGCGTCGACCAGCGCGGCGGCGGAGTTTATCGATAACATTCTGAACAGCCTGATTCATATGATTACCGGTGAAGCCGATCCGGGCAACGGGCTTGTATAGGCATTGATCTGCCGGAAACCGAACACGAAGAAATCTGAATGCAATCATTTTTCCGAAGGAGGATACGGAATTGGAAGACAACAGGGATGTAAGGGAACAAAGAGAAGAAAAGAAAACGAAGAAACTGGGCGTTAAGGGGATTGTCATTATCATCCTTCTGATCATTCTGCTGTTTACGGCTCTGATCGAGTGGATTACCGATTTTCTCTGGTTCAGGGAACTCACCTATGTATCCGTATTTCTGACGAAGATGTTTACCCAGCTGAAGATTGGTGTTCCTGTTTTCGTCGTTGTTACTTTCCTCGCGTATGTTTATCTGAAATTCCTTAAGCGGGGGTACGTGAAGCGGATTGAGTCCGATGAGGTAACGGATCACCGGAAGCTGAATCTGATCTCCTGGGCTCTGGCCGGCGCCTTCGGTGTTGTGGCGACTTATTTTGCCGTGACCAGGCTATGGTTCCAGACGCTGCAGTTTCTCAACAGCACGAATTTCGGAATCAAGGATCCGGTTTATCATCACGATATTTCCTTCTATGTATTCAAGCTGAACTTTATTGAGCAGCTTAATGCGATGGCCATCATGCTGATCGTTGCCTTTGCGGTGTTGACGTTCGTCTACTATATGATTCTGCTCACGGTGAGAACGCCGAAGGTCTTCGAGCGGGTGGAAGAAGAGGTCGAAGAAGAATTCGGTGACGAGGAGTTCTACGACGACGGAGAGGAACGCTACACCGGAAATCCTGGGGATGACAACAATCCCTTCAGTGAGATCAACGACGTCTTTGAGAAGTTTTCCAAGCAGTTCGCCGACCAGTTTGGCATGGGCACGTCCTTTGGCGGAGCGAAGAACAAATCCGGCCGCAAGAAGCAGATTGACAACCAGAATGTGCACATGCTTCTGCACATTGCCGAGAAGCAGCTGGTCGTCGTCGGGGTGCTGTTTTTCCTGATGATCGGCGTGTATTTCTTCCTGAAGCAGTTTGACCTGCTGTTTGGCAGCACCGGCGCGGTTTACGGCGCAGGTTTCACCGACATCAACGTGACTCTGTGGATGTACCGGATTCTGATGGGACTGTCCGTGCTGGCTGCCCTCGGAGTTGCTATCGGCATTACGAAGAAAAAGTTCAAGCCGGCCATCGCCGTTCCTCTGGTGATGATCGCCGTCGGCTTTCTGGGCGCCAGCGGAGCCATACTGGTGCAGAGCCTGGTTGTACAGCCGGATGAAATCAACAAGGAAAGCAAGTATCTGGAGAGAAACATGGAATACACCCAGTATGCCTACGGTCTGGACGGTGTAGACAGGAAAGCGTTTAAGGCGACAGATGATCTGACCAGCGCGGATATTGCGGCCAATGAGGAGACCATTTCCAATATCCGTATCAACGATTATTCTCCGGCGAATACCTTCTACAACCAGACGCAGGCTATCCGGCAGTACTATGAGTTTGTTGACGTGGATGTCGACCGGTACACCATCGACGGGGATTACACCCAGACCTTCCTGGCTTCCCGGGAAATCGATGAGAAAAAGATCAGCAATACCTGGCTGAACCGGCACCTGAAGTACACCCATGGATACGGCGTTGTTCTGTCTCGGGTTGACAAAATCACGGCCAGCGGACAGCCGGACATGCTGATCAAGAATATTCCGCCGGAATCCTCTGTGGATCTGCAGGTGACCGATCCGGCCATTTACTTCGGAGAGATGACCAATGACTATATTATGGTCAACACTTCCGAGGATGAGTTCGATTATCCTGACGGCAACAGCAACCGGTACTGCCAGTATGAAGGCAACGCCGGCATCAAGATGAATCTGCTGACCCGGCTCATGTTTTCGGTGCGCGAACGGAGTCTGAAGCTGCTGGTTTCCGGCAATATCAAGTCCAGCTCCAAAATTCTGATCAACCGGAACATCAAGCAGAGGGTGAAGACCATCATGCCCTATCTGGACTACGATGAGGAACCTTACATGACCACCGTGGACGGCAAACTGTACTGGATCGTGGATGCCTATACAGCGACCAACCGCTATCCTTATTCTGAACCCTACAATCAGAAGACCGATGTGGACTACGTCCGCAATTCCATCAAGATAGTCATCGACGCCTACAACGGCGACACCAACTACTACATTGTGGATAAAAATGACCCCATCGCCCAGACCTTCAAGAACATCTATCCGAAGCTCTTCAGAGACTTCGACGAGATGCCTGACGGCCTCAAGGCGCATATCCGGTATCCGGGCACGCTGCTGAACATTCAGGCGGAGATTTATCAGAGATATCATATGAACGACGTCAAGGTCTTCTATCAGAACGAGGACCTGTGGCAGATCGCCAGCGAAATCTATGGCACCGAGGAACAGACCATGAAGCCCAATTACTACATCATGAAGCTGCCGGGTGAGAAGAGCGCGGAGTTCGTCAACTCCATCCCCTTCACCCCGAAGGACAAGCGGAATCTGATGGGTCTTCTGGTGGCGCGTAATGACGGCGAGGAATACGGCAAACTGGTGCTTTATCAGATGCCCAAGAGCAAGGTGGTCTACGGACCCATGCAGGTGGAGGCCCAGATCGACCAGAACACGGAGATCTCCAAGGAATTCTCCCTGTGGGATTCTTCCGGGTCTACTTACAGCAGAGGAAATCTGTTCGTCATTCCGATTGAGGAATCCCTGCTTTACGTTGAACCGGTCTATCTGGAAGCGACCAACTCCAGTATCCCGGAGGTCAAGCGTGTCATCGTCGTCTATGGTGACGAGATCGCCTACGAGCCTACTCTGGCGGAAGCTCTGAATTCCCTCTTCGGCGAAGGCAGCGCTCATGACAGCAAGGGCAGCGAAGATGTGGACAAGGGCAAGGATAAAAAGAAAGACGATTCATTATCTCAGACTGAACTCATCGAAGCCGCTCAGGCAGCCTATGACAGTGCGCAGGATGCGCTCAAAGACGGCAACTGGAGCAAGTACGGCGAATACATGAAGGAGCTGGATAAGTACCTGAACCAGCTGGCCAAATAATGACGGATCTGAGAAGGAACAACAGGTGAACACATCAGAAACATTCCCGGAGCGGTCTTCGGGAATGTTCTGATTTCAGCAGTTATCGGATAGAATCAGGGCAGAGAGATCAACCTGAGAAAGGGGGATTATGCTCAACTACGATTTCAGTAAAATGCTCTTCGTCATCCCGGCGGATCGGCACGGAGAGGAAGAAATCCGGCGGGCTCTTCTGGCTCATCCGGAAATCAAGTTTATTTCGCTGGTCGGCATCGATATCGGCGGACACGACACCGACGAGAAGATCCCCGTGCGGGAGTTTCTGAAGGACATTTCCGGGTTCCTCCGTAGCGGAGTCCAGACTGACGGCTCCAGCGTCGTTCTGCCGAAGATCGCCAAACTGAACAACGCCAAGGTGGATATCATTCCGGACGCGACCGTGCATTGGTTTGTGGATCATAATTTCAGCTATCCGGATCCGGAAACCGGGTTGCCGGTAGGCACTCTGCGGATTCCGTCTTCGCTGATTCACGACGATGATGAGGGCGTGGGCTCCCGGGTGATCTTGCGGGATGCCATCCGCAACTTCAAAGAGGATCTGATGGATCTGCTGCGGGAAAATCCCTACGTGTTCGATGAGCTGGACATCGACAGCTGCGATGACATTGCGGAAATTGTCATCACGGCAGCGACGGAACTGGAATTCTGGGTGCGGACGCCAGATGATGACGCGGATCGTGAACAGCTGTCCACTGCCCAGCTGCTGAAGGAGCAGTACTGGAAGAGAACGACCGGCCCGGTTCGGACTGCACTGGAAGAGGCACTTCTTATTCTGGAGCAGTATGGTTT
>JAUNRL010000082.1 GCA_030535715.1 Bacillota bacterium | reverse complement strand
GTACTCCGAAAGCGGTACCTCCACCGGAATCCCCCGGGCGGTCATCACCGACACCTCCTCCGGCGGGCATCCCGTCAGCAGGATCTGCAGGGCCGCGCCCGCAGCCAGCGCCGCGCAGGTTCCGGTGGTATAACCGAAGCGAAGATTCCTCGATCCTTTCTGTATATAGTGTTCCAGACTCATGGGTCTTCCTCCGCCGCTAAATGTCTTCCAGCCGCCTGATCTTTCCTGCC
This sequence comes from Bacillota bacterium, assembly GCA_030535715.1. Classification (GTDB taxonomy): domain Bacteria; phylum Bacillota; class Clostridia; order Peptostreptococcales; family Anaerovoracaceae; genus Lentihominibacter. Next base: position 4,849 of record JAUNRL010000082.1, on the reverse strand, counting down.
TCCGCGGCGATCCGCCGCAGCTCTTCCAAGGCCCGGCCGGTCTCCCGCGCGGGCACACCCGTGTCGATGAGCGCCCCGCAGGCCGACAGGGACTGCCTTGCCTTTGCGAGCACATCCTCCCCCATCACGGTGAAGGGCTCCGCTTCGATCACCTCCGAAGCCAGCAGCCTGGCCAGCCGCCAGTCCACATCGTTGGTGTACAGAATGCCCGTGGCGAAGGGAACATCCCGTCTCTGCAGTTCCCGGTAGACCGGAATCCCCCGGCCCTCCCCGGCGAGGACAAACACCTTCGGCTCTCCCTTAACCGCCGGCAGCTCAATGCTGCCGAAGAGGGGATCAAAATAGCCCTTGTCGATCTCGTACATTTCCCGGATCATCTGCTCGTCAAACACCTCGGCAGGTCTGCCGTAGCGGAAGATGTGATCCCCCTTGACGCACACGATCCGGTCGGAGATTTTCTGCGCCAGATCGATCTCGTGCAGGGACATGATCACGGTGATCCCCTTTTCCCGCGCCATGGTGCTGAGGATCGACAGCAGTTCCAGTTTGTGGCGGATATCCAGAAAAGATGTTGGCTCATCGAGGATGATGATGTCCGGCTCCTGACAGATCGCCCGGGCCAGAAGCACCCGCTGCCGCTGGCCGTCGCTGATGGCGTTGAAGTCGCGATTCCCGATCTCCCCGGCGTGTACCGCCGCCATGGCCTCCTCCACCTTGCGCTCATCCTCTTCGTTCAGAATGCCCAGCCGGCCCGTATAAGGGTAACGGCCCGTCGCCACGATATCGTGGCAGGTCATCAGCTCCGGCTTCATCCGCTCGGTCAGCACCACGGCCATCCGGGACGACAGATCCCGGTAGGAAAACTTCCGCAGATCCTTTCCCTCGAAGATGACCCTGCCGCCGATGATCTGCAGCTGCCGGGTAATGCTCTTGAGGATGGTGGATTTGCCCGAGCCGTTGGGGCCGATCAGCGTGATAATCTCGCCCCTGGTCACACCGATGTTGATGTCCCGGATCAGGGCGCTGCCGTTGTATCCGACGCTGAGGCTGTCCAGTGAGAAGTAGTTCTGCGTCATGCTCCCCACCTCCTCTTGCGGATCATCATGAAGATCACCACCGGCGCACCGAACATGGCGGTTACCGTACTGATGTTCAGTTCCATGGGTGCGAAAGCCATCCGCGCGATGAAGTCGCACCACATGCAGAACACGCCGCCACCCAGGAATGTCCCCGGAATCACGATCAGGGGTCGGGCCGTCTTCAGGCTCATTTTAACCAGAAACGGCACGGCGATTCCCACGAAGGAAATGGGCCCGGCGAAAGCCGTCACACACCCGGACAGCAGGCTGGACAGCAGGATGATGGCCACACGGAACCGCTTCACGTTGACGCCCATGCTCTGGGCATAGGCCTCACCCAGCTGGAAGGCGCCGATGGGTTTGGACAGGAGCAGGGTCAGTGCAAAAGCAACCCCGATAACGATGGCCGTCACACCCACATTGCTCCAGCTGGAACCGGAAAAACTGCCCAGGGACCAGTCCCGCAGATTGACGATGTCCGAATCATCGGCAAAGGTCACGATGAAATCCGTGATCGCCGAGCAGATATACCCTACCATGATGCCGGCCACCAGCAGAGACGCCATGTGGGTCACCCGCCGGGAGATGATCAGAATGAATCCGGTGGAGATCAGCGCCCCGATGAAGGCGGCGACGATCAGCGTCCAGGAGGACACATGGGAAAACCGGCTCAGAAACACGATCATGGTGATGGCCACGATCATCTTGGAGCCGGAGGAAATACCCAGAACGAACGGTCCGGCGATGGGATTCTCGAAATAGGTCTGCAGGAGAAATCCCGCCAGGGATAGCCCTCCGCCGAGGATGGCGCCCATGAGAATCCGGGGCAGCCGCAGTTCCCAGATGATGTCTACATTTTTCGGATCCGATCCCTGATGCGTCAGGATGATGCGAACGATCTCTCCGGGAGATATGGTGACGCTGCCCATATTCACGTTCAGGACGACCACCACCAGCAGGAGCGCGATCATCACCAGAAAGACGGTGATGAACCGGGTCCGGCGCCGGAAATTTTCCTGATGAAAGGCTCCGCCGGAAGAAGCGGGTTGTCGCTTGTCTCTGGTCATGTCGTTTCGCTTCTCCTCACTGCCTTACTTCACCGGCACCTTCTTCAGAAAGATCATCTTCGACTCATCGCCGTCCGTCAGCATAACGTGGATGTCCTGAATCAGCTGACCCATGATATCTGTCGCCTGATACAGATACTTATCCGTGGTCCATACGTTGCCGTTCTTCACCGCTTTGAACTTGGCGAACAGATCGCTTTTCTGCAGCAGGTCGTCCACCGATGTCAGCGGGCTTTCGATGCTGGCGTTGTAGATCAGATAGTCCGCATCGGAAGCCTGTTCGTAGAATTCCTCCATGGACATCTTCACCACGGCGCTGCGGCTCTCCTCGTTGGGATTTTTCAGATCTTCGAAGACATATTTCCCTCCGGCGATCTCGATCATCTTCGGGATGTAGTCATCGGTAGCCCGGATCACCGCCTGATCCTGAGAATTCAGATAGAAGAACGCCACGGTTTTTCCCGTGTTGCTGATGCCGTCCAGATCGGAAATGACGGCATTCTGCTCATCGAAGAACGCTTCCGTCTCCTCCTGTTTATCCAGCAACGCCCCATACACCTTGATCCACTCGCTGCGGCCAAGAGGATGAGATTCATAGCTGGACTGGTCGATGAAGACCGGAATGTCCAGTCCCTCCAGTTTTTCCTGAACGGTCGGCGTATGCAGGATCATGGTGGATTCCACCGCCAGATCGCAGCCATTGTCGATCAGCATTTCATAGTCTGGCTGGCTGTATCTGCCGGCGTAGCGGATGCTGCCCTTCCCCATGGCTTCTTTCGCCGCATCCAGATACCAGTCCGACTCCTTTGTCGCCGTAAAGTCAACGCTGTCCAGGCCGTCAATGGCGGCGATCAGCGCCATGGATGCCGATGCGGCCAGATAGATGTGATCCAGCGGCTTCTGCAGAAGGATCATTTCCTCCGGAAGGCCGCCGGGGACTTCCCCGCCTTCCGGAAGCAGCAGATACTGCACCGAGGTTCCCGTCTGCGCATCGTGCACGTCGATGACCTGATAGCCGCCGCTGTAGTTGTAAATGTCAAAGCCCTCAGCATAGTCCAGATCCACGCTGCCCTCAACGGTCAATCCCTCCAGCTGGGGGATTTTGCTCTCCTTCGCGGGCGCGCTGCTCCCGCATCCCCCGAGCCCGAACATCAAAAGCAGGATGACCGGCAGCACAAGCCATCCCACTGTGGGTTTCCTCCTTCTCCATTCTTTCATCATCTGTCTTCCCTGTTCCAGCAGAATATAACGGCTGTCCTTTTCATCCTTTTTCCTGCTGACTCCGCCTGAAGCTGCGGCGGGAGACCGCACCGCTATTGTACTATATTCCGGCGCGATCTAAAAGAAGACCGTCGGAATCAGCGTCACCGCTACGGCCACGCACAGGAGCACGACCACGATGCGCACGGCCCATACCTTGACCGGCGAATGATAACTGTGGAACTCCCGGTTCTCCGGTTTTCTCAGATTGACTGTGTTGTTTCCCTTATTGGCGTTTCTGCTCATGCTTTCCTCCCTTAATGCAGGTCGCTGACCGCGGTCAGCACCCGTTTCACGTCGTCCCTGCTGTAGATTATCGGCACCGGATAGAGCGGGTTTGCCTCCCGGACTGCCCAGTCCGCCATCTGGTCCATATCCCCGACCCGGATCTGGGGGATGGTCTCCGGGATATCCATTTCCCGGTTCAGTTCCCGGATCCTGTCGATGAAAGCACTGGCCAGCTCCTCGCGGGAGTTGCCTTTGCATCCGCTGATCCGTCCCATATCCGCCAGGGGGCGGGTGACCTTCTTCCCGTAATCCTCCAGCACCGCCGGCAGCACCACCGCGTTGACATAACCATGGGGGAGATGATACATCCCGCCGATGGCATGGGCGATGGCGTGAACGTTGCCCACACAGGCCGTGTTGAAGGCCTGCCCTGCCCGGTAGGAAGCCAGCAGCAGTTTCTGCCGGGCGGCCACGCTGGTGTTGTCTTCGTAGACAAAGGGCAGATAGAGCATTACATCATGGATCGCCGCCAGACAGAGCTTCGGCGTCTTCCGTTTATGGTAACGCCAGTTGAAGTAGGCCTCCACCGCGTGGGTCAGAGCGTCCATTCCGCTGGCCGCAACCATCTCCTTCGGCAGGCTTTCCGTCAGAGCCGGATCCAGAATCACCGCATAGGGGCAGAGCATCGGATCGCCGATGGTAAACTTCCGCCCGGTTTCGCTGTCGGTGATCACCGCGGAAGACGTGGTTTCCGATCCGGTTCCCGCTGTGGTGGGAATCGCAATGAAGAAGGGAATCATCTCCCTGACCTTCAGCACGCCGCCCAGCTGGGTCAGCTTTTTCTCCTGGCGGGCCAGTCCGGCCGCCGCCGCCTTGGCCGCATCAATATCGGATCCGCCGCCGATGGCCACGAAACTGTCACAGTCCTTCTCCAGATACAGATCCATGATCCGGCCGACGAGCTCCGTCGTGGGATCCGGTTCCACCTGATCGAACACGATGCCTTCAGGAATCATCCGGCGGAGCCTCTGAAAGAAATCCGACTGACCAACCCGCGGTCCGGTGACGATCATCGGGCGGACGCAGTTGTTCTCCCGCAACAGCCAGGGGGCCTGTTCCATACAGCCCTCTCCCACAATCAGTTCCTGTTTATAGGCGGGGATGATCTTCATGACCGCACCCACGACGGTCTGATAACTTCTGTCAAACAGTTTC
>JAUNRL010000081.1 GCA_030535715.1 Bacillota bacterium | reverse complement strand
GATCCGAATGTCCGTCAGCTCCTTCTTCCCGCTGACGGTGACGGTCACCGCACCTCCACCGGAGGTTGCCGTCGCTTCCATTTGGTCAATCTGCGCCTGTACCTCGTCCATCTGCTTCTGCATGGCCTGCATCTGCTGCTGTATGTTGCCGCCGCCCTGCTTCTTCGGTCTCTTTCCCGCGCGCATTCCTTTTCCCATGTTTTCCTCCTCTGTCTTTCGCTAACGGATCTCCACGTCCGCGCCGAGCACTCTGGCCGCATTGGCTGCCGCTTCTTCGGCGGAGATTTCTTCCTTTTTTTTATGGGAGACTTCCACCTGCATGCGCCGCCGCACGCCGGTTCGGTTCTCCATCAGATTCTCCAGAAGATCCCGGTTGTTTTCTGTGTGCCTGCGCATCATGCCCTCCGGCACAATTACGGTGAAGGTGTGTTCATCCACGGCCGTCAGCATGGTGTTGCTGCGGATCAGATGCATGCTTCCCTTACTGGCCGCGCCCGCCGCGAAGATGTCGTCCCACAGCCGCTGCAGTTCCTCTTTCACCGGCGCTGCCGCGCGCTCCGGTCCGGGCGCTGCTGGCGGTTCAGCCGGCTTCGCTTCCGCGGGCTCCGGCGCTTCCGGTTTCGGATCCGGGGCTGCCGTTTCGCCGGTGACTGCCGGGCCCGGCGTCGCCTTGGCCGCCGGCTCCGCTCCTGCCGCCGCCCGGATCGCACCCGTCTGCCGGCACAGGGTGACGATGCACAGTTCCAGCAGAATCCTGGGCTGGGTCGACCATCTGGCCTCGTTCATCGTCTTCGACAGCTCCAGGATGCCCCGGTTGATGTCATCCGGCTCCATGACCGCGCTCTGGCTGCGGATCCGGTCGATGTTCTCCACCGACAGATTGATCACTTCCCGGGGATCGCGGATATACCTGGTCATCAGCAGGCTCCGGTAGTGGTTGATCCAGTCGCGGATCAGCTGACGCACATCCTTGCCGTCGGCCAGCACCTCCGCCAGATACTGCAGAGCTTCCGCGGTCCGTCCTTTGGTCACCAGATCCGTCAGTTCCACGAAGACCTCCTCGCCGGACGCGCCGAGAAACTCCAGCACATCCGGGCCGTCCACGGTCTTCTCACCCCCGGCGATGCACTGATCCAGAATGCTCAGGCCGTCCCGCACCGAACCGTCCGCGTTGGCCGCGATGATCCGCAACGCGCTGTCCGTGACATCGATCCCGATGTCACGGCAGATCCGCCGCATGCCGCTCATGATGGTCTGCTCCGGAATCCGCCTGAAATCCAGACGCATGCAGCGGGACAGAATCGTCGCCGGAAGCTTGCGGACTTCCGTGGTCGCCAGAATAAACGTCACGTACTCCGGCGGTTCCTCCAGCGTCTTCAGCAGCGCGTTGAAGGCCTCCGATGTCATCATATGCACTTCGTCGATGATGTACACTTTTTTCCGGCCCATGACCGGCGGGTAGTTGACGCTTTCCCGCAGTTCCCGGATCTCGTCAATGCCGCGGTTGGACGCCGCGTCGATCTCGATCACGTCAAGGAAACTGCCATCCCGGATGGCCCGGCAGGCGCTGCACTCTCCGCAGGGACGTTCGCCCCTGGAAAGGCAATTCAGCCCCTTGGCCAGAAGCCGCGCCGTTGTCGTCTTGCCCGTTCCGCGCGTTCCGCAGAACAGATAGGCGTGGCTGGTGCTCTCGGCAGCGATCTGATTCTTCAGGATCCTGACGATGTGCTCCTGCCCAAGAAGCTGATCAAATACTTCCGGGCGGTAAACCCGATAAAGCGCTGTGTACATTCCGATTGTCCTCTTTTCGTTTCTGACCGGCCCGCGCATACCGGCCGGCACGCGGTGCTCCGCACACCCCGCGCATGGCGCGCATATCCGCCATCGCAGAAAAATTGCCCTTTGAAAGCTCCGCAGGCGTTGGAGAAGGCTGATCTGCGGCACATAAGAGCTTCCGCTTATTGCTGCTTCCTTCCGGACCTGACAAGGTTCACGGCGTCCTATTGCGCAGGACCCAAACCATGCATACGGAACCATCAAAAGGCAATTCATGCCCGCTCATTGTACTATGTTTTCCCCCGCCCGTCAAGGCGTCCGTCTTACATTTATTTCCATATCCGGAGAGCGCCGACCGAAGCGCTCACCGTCAGGTGATCTCGTTGAATTCCTTCCCGCAGTGGGGGCAGCGGATCCGGATTCTTCCCGCCCCCACCGGCACGCGCAGGCCCCGGCGGCAGTAGGGACAGATCAGAATGATCCTGCCGTCACTGACCTGGCCGGGATGGGGCCGCTGGCCGCCGGTCTGCGTTCCCCGGGGACCATAGGCGTAGCTGCTGAAGCTTTCCTGCTGAGCTTTGTCCTGTCCGGCGAAGGGCTCCGTATCCGGATAAAAGGCCGAAGAAGCGTCGTCGGCGGAAAAGCTGCGGATGCAGCGGATCGAAACGATGTACATAGCCAGGACAAAAGCAAGCAGCAGTATGGTCGCTGTGCCGTTGCCCAGGAAAGCCAGGGTATCATATATCCCGTGAATCATCATGGGCACGAAGAGCGCCAGAACGGTCAGTTTCCCGCTTCCGCGGCCCTCGACCCGGGCCTTTTTCGCCGCGCCGAGGAAGACGCCCATGAACACGCCGCAGAAGGCATGCAGGGGCACGGTCAGCACGCCGCGCATCAGGGCTACCGTCAGATCACCCTGGGCGACATAGAGGACGTTTTCCAGCATAGCGAATCCCACGGAGACCGAGACTGCATAGAGAATGCCGTCGAAGCGGTAGCCGAAGTTCGGATTCTTCCAGACGCCCAGACGGAGGAAGACGTATTTGCAGATTTCTTCACACAGTGCCGCGGAGGCAAACGCCATGGACAGGGCATAGGGCAGTGAGCCTTCGGGCCATGCCGGCATCATGCCGTCGATGACGCCTTCCAGAAGGGCTGTCGGTATGCAGGACAGCATACCGATCAGAACCAGCTTCCCGATCAGACGCCAGGGTTCCTTTTCCACTTTATCCATTTTGTAAACGTAGAAGATGATCAGTATGCCCGGCAGCAGCGCCAGAAGCATCAGCGAATTGGATTCCATAACGGTTACTCTCCTTTATTTTTCCTTTTTTTCTCCACGTCAGCCGTCCGGCTGACGACCCGGTAGATTTCATCCATCCTCGGCGGATCTACAGCGACGCCGATCCGACCTTCGCCCTCCGCCCCGCAGGTCTTCGCCTACGTGATGAGCCGGATGCCGTCGGCCCGCGGGCACACCCGGCCGATGACGGCAGCCGGCACGCCGGCCTGAGCCATGGCCTCCAGCATCCGCTCCCGTTTTTCGGGCGGCACGATGATCACCATGGAGCCGCTGGAAATCAGCCGCAGAGGATCCAACCCGAAGAGCCGGCATATTTTCACCGTTTCCGGCTCCATGGGAATGCGTTCTTCCCAGAGTTCTGCGCCTGCCTCCGCGATCTGGCACATTTCCCAGACCGCACCCAGGATACCGCCTTCGGTGATGTCGTGCATGCCGTGGGCGCCTATCTTCCCGGCCGTCACGCCCTCGCGGACGACGCTGACCTGATCCAGGAAGGATCTGGCCCGGGCGATCTCCTCCGGAGTGAACAGAGGCGCGCCCTGGGCATCCTTTTCCGCCAGGAGCCGCTCTTCGTAATCCGCCACGATGATGCCGCAGCCCTCCAGTCCCGCCGACTTGGTCATCATGATCCAGTCGCCGGGTTCCACGCCGTCACCGCTCCGGGATGGCTCCGCCGGAGTTTTGCCCAGAGCCGTCGAGACGATCACCGGCTGGCGGACCGCCGGCGTGATCTCCGTATGCCCGCCGATGATCTCCACGGACAGGGCTTCCGCCGTCTCCGCCGCCTGGCTCATGATGTGATCCACGTCCTCATCGGTGGTTCCCTCCGGCAGCATGACCGCCAGCATGATGCCCAGCGGCTGCACGCCGTTGGAAGCGATATCGTTGCATGTGATGTGGATCGACAGCCGGCCGATGTCGCTGACCGCAGAGGTGATGGGATCCGTGGACATGACGCAGTCGTATTCTCCGAAAGACAGCACCGCGCAGTCCTCGCCGATACCCGGCCGCACCCGGACATCGCCGCTGCGGTAGGTAATCTTCTCCAAAACGATCTCCTTCAGCAGATCGCTGTCCAGTTTTCCTGTTGGCAGTATCATGGTATCATCTCCAGAAAATCCTGTTCCGTAATGATGGGAATTCCCAGCTGGATTGCCTTTTTATTCTTGGAGGAGCCGGACTGAATGTCGTTGTTGATCAGATAGTCCGTCTTCCTGCTGACGGTTCCGGCCACCCGTCCGCCCAGCCGCTCCACCTCCGCTCTGGCCTCGTCCCGGTTGGCGAAGCGCTCCAGGCTGCCGGTGATGACGAAGGTCTTCCCCGCCAGCGGCTGTTCCGCCGCCGCCTCGAAGGATTCATCCAGAGTCAGCACGGACAGCAGCTCCGCCACCGTTTCCCGGTTCTTCTCATCGGCGAACCAGGCCCGGTAGTCCTCAGCCATCACATCGCCGATGCCCTCAATTCCGGTCAGCTCCTCCGGACTCAGGTTCTGCATTGTCTCCCACTTGCCGCGCGCCGCACGGGCAATCAGCCGGGCCGTGGCCGAGCCGATCCCGGGAATGCCCAGTCCGTACAACAGCCGGTCCGGACTCGTGCGGGACGCCTTCTGCGCGGCGGCGGTGATGTTCTCATAGGACTTCTGCCCGAACCCATCCATCTCCACGATGGTATCACGGTAACGATCCAACCGGAAGAGATCGGCCAGGCTCTTCAGCAGACCCTCATCGACGAACTTCTCCAGCGTCGCTTCCGACAGTCCCTCGATGTTCAGCGCGTTGCGGCTGACGAAATGGGTAAAGGACTTGATCTGCTTCGCCGGACACAGGGCGTTGGGGCAGTGCAGGGTCCGGATTCCGCTTTCGTCCCGGATCACCGTATCCGAACCGCAGACGGGACAGGTCCGGGGAGGACGGATCATCCGCGCCTGCCGCGATCCGGGGGAGGCGCCGGCACGCCGGCTGTCCGTCTCTCCGGGCTCCCCGCCGGCTTCCGCGCTCAGGTTTCGCTCGAT
>JAUNRL010000080.1 GCA_030535715.1 Bacillota bacterium | reverse complement strand
CCGGCCACCTGCACGTTACGAATGTGCTGCTCTGCCAGATGAGCTACAGTGGCTCATATCTCAGATCGATCCCGCCCGGGGAATTATTCCTCCAGATCGTTGATCATATCGTTGATATCGTTATATTGTGTGGTATCCTCCGTCGAGTTCACGCCATGCTGCGGATCCGATGCCGGTCCGATGAAGAAGTACCAGGCTATGGCCGCCAGAGCGAATACCGCGAGGACGATCAGGAAGACAATGATGGATTTCTTGAAGCGGATGCCCTTCTGTTCCAGAGTGATGGTATCTTCTTCGGTTTCGGAGAAGGTAACAATTTCCTCCTGCGGCTCCTGCGCTGCTGCCGTAACTGCTGTTGCGGCTTCCCCGACCGGTTCCTTCGGTTCATCAGCCGACTCCGAATCAGCGAGGTTCTCCAGACCCGGCTCCTCAACAGGCTGAACCGGAACTGCCGATTCCTCAGCTGGTGCGAGCTCTTCCGCCGGCTTCTTCGCCTCCTGCTTACGTCTGCGTGCCTCTTCCTTTTCTTCCTGCTTTTTCTTACGGGTAGCTTCCTTCTCGGCTTTGTGCTGCTCTTTCAGGCGGCGCTTTTCCTCTTTGCGGGCTTCCCGTTCGTTCTTCTTGATCTCTGCCGGAGTTGCCTTTGGAACCGGTTCGGCCTCAGCGGCCTCTCCGGAACCGGTGATTTCGGAAAATCCCTCCGAGGGAGCGAACGACTCATCTTTAATCGGGGTTTCCTTCGGGCAGTCGGTCTCTTCCGGAAATTCCTGCGGCTCATCTGCCGGAACGCTTTCCGTGAATTCGGGTTCGTATCCGTCCGCTTCTGCCGACGGCTCGGAACCCTGCGCTGGAACATCTTCTGGTACCGCCGCGGAGGCCTCCTTGATCGGCTTCTTCGCCTTGCGGTGCATCTGCTGCACCTGGGAGAAGATGATGGACAGTGTCTGTGCATCATGCTCTTCGTAGGGAAGCATACGAACCTCTCCATCGCATTTGAAACCGTAGACCCGCTTGACTTCCGAATGGCGAAGCTCCGAGATATGGGAGTACAGATACTCTTTACCGTCGATGGTGACGGATCTGGTCGTAAACTGTACGTTTTGTCCGTTTGAGGTGATTGTTATCGTCTTCATTATATCCTCCATCGGATACAACCATATGATATAATAGCTCGAACAGGTATAAAATGTCAACTCAATAATGGAAATTTGCAAAAACAGAAAGACAAATGCCCCAAAGAATGATATAATGAATCAGCAAATATGTTCTATTGTCAATGCAAAAGAGGTTTTCTATGGATATTAGTGTATTAGCTGAACAGAGACGCGAATCTGTGATCAATCTGCTGAAGGGTATGAAGATCAAAAAGAGCGATGGAGAAGGGTTCGACCGGGACGACGTATATGTGTGTATGCAGCAGCTGTGCGACGTTTACGAGAAGAGCATTGATGACCTGACGTCAGGGTATGAAGCGCAGATTGCGGAGCTTCAGGATAAGTATCAGAAATATGACGAAAACAACGACCTCTACATCAGCCTGATCATGGAGGCGAAAAAGAGCAGCAACGAGATCATCAGTAAGGCGAAGAATGAGGTGGATGAAATTCTGGCCAGCGGCAAGGAAGACATCGCCCGTCAGGAAGAGGAACTCGCGCTGGCAAGGAGGAATGCCGATCAGGAAAAGGCAATCCTCGCCGCGGATGTAGAACAGGCTTCCGCCGATGCCGAGGCGGCGAAGGCGGCTCTGACCGAGGAACTCGCTGCGGAGAGAACGAAAGCGGAAAGTGCGAAACAGAAATACAAGAGCCAGATCGCGGCCATGGATCAGGAATTTGAGGAAATCAAGACCAATATTCTGCGGACGGCCGGAAAAATCGATGGCCTGAAGGCGCAGATTCAGGAAAAAGATCTGACCACGGAATGGGAAGTTCAGGAAACCTCGGCGGCAGTCGCCGTCCCGGAACCGGATATTGCGGTGGAGGAGACCATCGTTGAGGCGCTTGAGCCGGAATTCGCCGCACCGTCCTACGATTTTTCTTTCCCGGCGGAGCCGGAAGTTCCGGCAGAACCCGAAGCGCCGGCAGAACCGGAGAAGGAACTGACCTTTGAAGATCTGGTGGCCAGACTGCAGAAGGAAGAATTCGGAATAGAAGAACCGGCGGCGGAGAACTTCATGGAGGAGCCGGCTGTGCCGGAAGCGGAGATTCCTGCGCAGCCGCAGGACGCGCTGGCGGACATCGCCGACCTGGGTGTTGAAGAATTCACCATTGATCTCCCGGGAGAAGAGCTGGTAGAAGGAGCGGCGGAAGAAGTTTCCGATGAGGAGATTTCTTTCGAAGGACTCGAGGAACTGTTCAAGGAGTAACCAGTTAAACGGATTGTTCAGAGCGCACGGCAGCAGGCTGCTGCCGTGCGTTTTTATCGAATAGGGCCGGCAGTTGTCGGCCGGAAGAGAAGAGGGATTGTTATGGAAGCGTTAAAGCAGAAAATACGCAATGAAGGAACAACCATCGGCAAGGATATCGTGAAGGTAGATGGATTTCTGAATCATCAGATCGATGCCCGGTTTCTGGAGCGGATCGGCAGGGAATTCGCCCGCCGCTTCGACGGATGCCGGATCGACCGCATTCTGACCGTGGAGGCCAGCGGCATTGCCATCGCGGTGGGTACCGCGCCATTTGTCGGCTATCCGCCCGTTGTCTTCGCGAAGAAAGCTGCGCCCAGCACCATGACCGACGGCTTTTATAAAGTGGAAGCCAGGTCCTTCACCAAGGGAAAAGTATCCAGTCTAATTGTTTCGGAGAAATATCTGCTCGCCGGCGAGAACGTCCTGATCCTGGATGACTTCCTGGCTTACGGGGAGGCATCTTTGGCCATGGCAGAGCTGGTTCGCAAGGCCGGCAGTCAGGTGGCCGGGATCGGCGCCGTCATCGAGAAGGGATTCCAAGGCGGCTCGGATAAGCTCCGGGCGAAGGGATACCGGGTGGAATCCCTGGCGGTGATCCGGAAGATTGAAGACGGCTGCATCACCTTTGATGAGGATCCACAGATAGAGAAGGAATATGCAGGAGTATAAGGTTGACTACCATATTCATACCACCTTCTCCGGCGGCGGGTGCACGCCGACGCAGATCGTCCGGCAGGCGGCAGAACAGGAAATGGATGTGATCGCCATCACGGATCGTGACAGTATCGGGGGACTTGCGGAGGCAAAGATTGCCGGCGAAGCGGCGGGTCTTCGGGTTATCCCCGGAATTGAGATTACGGCGGAAACCGGGGAGGGCGTCGGCCTGCATATTCTCGGTTACGGCATCGACGGGGAGAACGTGGAACTGAAGGCATTTCTTGACAGATTGAGTCCGGCCGGGGAGAAGGCTGAACCCCGGGCGCCGGAGGCGCTTGAAGTGATTCGGAAGGCGGGAGGAACTCCGGTGCTGGCGCATCCGATTCAGATCCGGGGAATCGGGGAACCGGGAAGCGAAGAATTTTTCGCCAATCTGGAAAAGATTATCGCCGGGCTGAAGAGGCAGGGGCTGAAGGGTCTGGAGTGTTTTCATCCCAGCCACAGCGAGGGGCAGACCTTGCGCCTCATCGCCATAGCGGAGAAATATCATCTTCACATTACCAAAGGAACGGGTTTTCACGGTAGCGATTACGCTGAGGCGTGCCGCGCGGGGAATACCGGCAGGAAGGAAGGAAAACAAGAATGAAGGTTTACAACACGTTGACCAGGAAAAAGGAAGAACTGCAGACCATCGAAGAAGGAAAGGTAAGGATTTATGTATGCGGGCCGACGGTCTACAACTTCTTCCATATCGGCAATGCCCGCCCCTTCGTGGTCTTCGACACCCTGCGCAAATATCTGCAGTACAGAGGGTATGTAGTGAAGTTTGTGCAGAACTTTACCGACGTGGACGACAAGATCATCAACAAAGCCCGGGAAGAGGGCGTGACCGCGCCGGAAATCAGCGAGAAATATATCGCCGAATACTATAAGGATGCGGCGGCGCTCAACGTGACAAAGGCGGATGTGCATCCGAAGGTTTCGGAGCACATCCCGGAAATCGTTGCCTTTGTACAGACCCTGGTGGACAAGGGCTACGCCTACGAACGCAACGGTGATGTCTATTTCTCCACGCGGAAATTCAAAGGCTACGGCAAACTGTCGAAGAAGGACATCGACGAGCTGGAATCCGGCGTCCGCATCGCCATCAACGAAGACAAGGATGATCCCTTGGATTTCGCCCTGTGGAAAGCCCGCAAGGAGCCGGATGAGATCGCCTGGAAGAGTCCCTGGGGCATGGGCCGGCCGGGATGGCACATCGAATGTTCCACCATGGCCAAAAAGCACTTGGGTGACACCATCGACATTCACGCCGGCGGTCAGGACCTGCAGTTCCCCCATCATGAGAATGAGATCGCCCAGTCCGAGTGCTGTAACGGCGTGCCCTTCGCCAACTACTGGATGCACAACGGCTACATCACCATCGACAACGAGAAGATGTCCAAGTCCAAAGGAAACTTCTTCACAGTCCGTGACATCCTGCAGGAGTACGACGGGGAGGTCATGCGTTTCTTCCTGCTGTCCGGCCACTACCGCAATCCCATCAATTTCAGCGATCAGCTGATGGCTCAGGCCGAAAGCTCCCTGGAACGGATGCGCAACGCGAAGCGGAATCTCCAGCACCTGATCGAAAACGGTGCGGAGGGAAGCATGACCGAAGAAGAAACAAAAGCAACGGAAGATTTTGACGGATTCCGGCAGGAATTCATCCACGCCATGGATGATGACCTGAATACGGCCGACGGCATCTCCGTGGTGTTCGAGCTGATCACCGCGGTCAACACGGCTGTTGCCGGCGGGGCGACGAAAGCCTTCGCGAAGGCGGCTCTGGAGGTGCTGACGGAACTGACCACTGTGCTGGGCCTTCTGCAGCAGGAAGAGGAAGAGGGCGTTGATGCGGAACTGCAGGCGCTGATCGACGAGCGGCAGGAAGCGAGAAAAGCAAAGAATTGGGCCCGTGCCGACAAAATCCGCGACCAGTTGAAAGCGCGCGGCATTACGCTGAAGGACACGCCCCAGGGTGTGCAGATTGTGTGGGAATGACGAATACGGAACTTCGGAATCTGAATGCGGAGGCTCTGGCCTTCATGGGCGATGCGGTCTGGGAGCAAGTGGTCCG
>JAUNRL010000005.1 GCA_030535715.1 Bacillota bacterium | reverse complement strand
TCAACATGGACGTCAGTTACGTCGCCCTGACACCGGACGGTCAGGTGATCATGCATACCCGGGGAGATCTGGCGAAGGCCGTCGGATCGGAAGTCATCCTGACGGACGGCATCACAAATCTCTATGTAGAGCCTTTCGGCAACGGCGGTTACTATACCATTCTGATGATCAGAAACGACGGAACCGTGTCCGCGGTCAACAGCACGACACTGCTTACCGGGAAGACCGTCGAGATCATGGATAAACTGGGCGGATACCAGGACGTCATCCGCATTGAACCGACGCAGGATCCTGACGCACACACGGTTAACGCGGTCATGGGCAACGGGGATGCCTACCCCCTGGATCCCTATCTGAAGTAAATCGCCCGCCTCGGCATAACCGCAGTCAGCGCCGGACCTGCCGGAAAGCGGCGTGCGTTGACAGAACGCGGAAGGGGACGGTATAATCAGGCAGACTCCGCAGGCCGCCGGGTTTTCTCCGCGGCCGGACAGCGCGGGGAAAACGAAAGGAGCGGCGCGGGCCTGTCAGGAGCGCTCATCCCTCCGCCGGAAAAGGCGGTGGTTCCGCGTCAGAACGGTCTGATGAAACTGACTGCACCCCGATCCCTGAACCGGGAAGAATGGCTGAACTATCTGCATGCCTCCGGGCAGCCCGATGATGCCCTGCGCGCGCAGATGGAGAAGGCGGAGCGGATGCTTCTGGAGAGCGTCCGTCCCCGCGGCATTTACCGCGTTCTTCCTCTGGCGAAGATCCCTCTGAAAGGCTTCTCTGTCCGGAAGCATCTGGAAGGCTGCGATCAGGCCGCCATCCTGGCCGTCACCGCCGGCAGCGAAATCGACGCGCTGATCCGGAGGTGGCAGACCGCGGGCATGGCCATGGCCGTGCTTCTGGATACGGGATCGTCTGTGCTGGCCGGACAGATTGCCGACAGCGCGGAGGCTGTCCTGCGGGCGGAGATCGGCGAACGGTTTCCCGGCCGGTTCTTCACGCCCCGCTTCAGCCCGGGATACGGCGACTATCCTCTGTCCTGCCAGCTGGACATTCTGACCCTGGTGGACGCGCCGCGAAAGATCGGCCTCACCCTGACCGCGGGGGAAATGATGGTTCCCCATAAATCCATCACGGCGCTGATCGGCCTGGCCGACCATCCGGTAAGCGGCAGGCTGGCCACCTGCACCGAATGCGTTCTCCGCGAAAAATGCACATATTATAGAACGGGCGGTCACTGCTGACTGCCCGTTGTTTCTGTTCTCTGCGGTTTTGCCGCCGCTACCGCTTATTGGATCGTTTCCAGATTCCCTGCTTCTCCGCCTCCGCGATCAGCTGATCCCGGAAAGCGGGATGGGCGATGGAGATCATCAGCTCCGCCCTCTCCCACGTGGTCCGACCGGCCAGATTCACGATGCCCTGATCCGTCACCAGATAGTGGGTCTGGGAGCGGGGTGTGGAGATGATGTCGCCGGCGGTGAACTTCGGCAGGACGTTGCTGTGGAGTTCGCCATTTTTATCCCGATAGACGCTGTTCATGCAGAGAAAGGCCTTGCCGCCCTTTGACATGCAGGCGCCGGTGACGAAGTCCAGCTGGCCGCCCGTTCCGGAAATCTGCCGCGTGCCCACGCTCTCGGAGCAGACCTGTCCGTAGAGATCGGCGCTGACGCAGCCGTTGATGGCGATCACGTTGCTGATCTGTCCGATGACATAGGGATCGTTGACGTGACTGACCATGTCTCCGCAGCACTCCGGATTCTCATTGATCCAGTCGTACAGGCTCTGGCTGCCGGCACAGATGCCGAAGACGCTTCTGCCCGCGTAGACTTCCTTGTGGGCGTTGGTCAGCTTGCCCTGCTCATAGAGGTTGTAGAAGGCATCGGTGATCAGTTCGCTGTGGCAGCCCAGATCCCGGATGTCCGACTTGGCCAGATGCTCACCCAGAATGTTGGGCATGCCGCCCACGCCCAGCTGAAGAACGGCCCGGTCGGGAATCTGTGGGGCGATGAAGTCAGCGATAGCCACCTCCTCCGGCGTCGGCGGCGGCGACTTGATCTCGATCTGGGGATGATGCTCTCCCTCCACGATATAGTCTGCCTTGCTGATATGAATCCGGTTGGCGTCAATGCCCTGTGCTCTCCGCTCCGTCAGACCGCTGACCCTGGGCAGATGCTCGTTGACCTCAAGGATGATGATGTCCGCCGCATCCAGCACGGGCTTTGATGTGGCGCAGGTAAAATGCAGATTGAAGTACCCTTCATCGTCCATTGGCGATACGCACATCATGGCGACGTTGACCCTGCAGTAGTCCAGCTGATAGTAGCTGCTCTGGTTCCGGTAGATCATGGGAATATGGCTGATCAACCCCTGGTTCCAGTATTTCCGCTCGATACCCGCCGTGTACCAGCTGTGATAGGTGAAGCTCTCATGCTCCGGATCCTGCTCCACGATCTGTATCGGCTCGAACATGAAGTACCCCCGGCAGTTGACGTCCCGGATCTGTCCCTTCCTCTTTGCCAGCGCCGCGTCCAGCAGAACCGGCTGTCCCTGGGAGATCGTGTAATCAATCCAGTCGCCGTCCTTTACCGCCATCACCGCTTCCTCCGGCGTGCGGAGCTTCTCCCTGTACTGATCGTAATATGACATGCTGCGTACCCGCCTTTCCGTAAATAACGAAACCCCTCCGGAATCCCGGAAGGGCTTCGGTCTTCCTCATAATTATATACCGAAACGGTTAATTATGCCAGCATCTTTTTCCTCCCGCATCCGACCGGCCGCTTCCTTTCCGATTACTCTCCGGAATCCTCCGGCACTCTCCGCAGACGACGGGCAGCCAGCACACCGATTCCGGCCGCAGCCGCCAGTAGCCCCAGAAGCGACGGCGCGACGCCCGGCCCCAGCACATCTCCGGTAGGCGCATTCCTCTTCGATTCCTTCAGAGCCACGGTCTGATCCTGATCGTTCAGATCCCGGTGAGAGGCGACCTCAACCGGAACGGGCGCATCCTCGCCGCTGACGTCCGTCAGAATACGGCAGGTCTCGAAAACAATCACATGCTCAACGCCCTCCGCCAGCAGACTGTCGGCGGAAATCCGGAAGGGAATCTTCACGCTGCCCGAGGGTTTCGGCGGAGAGAACTCGATTTCCGAGCGGGTTCCCTCGATTTCTTTTCCCGTCTTTCTGTCCATGAGCACGCCGCTCATGATGTAGCGTTCTCCGGGAATCAGGCCCTGGTAACGAACCGTATCCTCGATACGGTCTCTGGCCGACCGATCGGCGATGGTCCTGATTTCCGGGATCTCCACCGTCTGTGCTCCGTCCTCCGGATCCTTATGTTCGGCAACGATCCGGCTGTTGATCCGCAGTTCCTCAAAAGCCACCGCCGTAGTCCCCGCCAGTTCCCGTCCGTCAAACACGAATTCCAGCTCTGCCGACCCGGAGGCATGCTCCGCGGTGAATTCCTTTTCTGCCCGGACCTCCTTCCCGCCGGAACGGATGGGCTTTCCCGTCTTCTTATCCATCAGCACGCCGGACAGATGATAGGTTTTTCCGGGCGCCAGGTTGGTATAGGCCACCGCATCGGTGATGCGAACCATCTCCCCGGCATTGGTGATATGCATGCCTGTATCCTCCGCCAGCGCCGTCGTTTCGATTCCCGGGAAATCGATGATCTGCTCCGGGGCCTCCGGGTTCTCATGATCGGCAACCAACCCTTCCGCAGAATACAGTTTCTCATAGGCAACCAGAGATGCGCCGGACAGGCTGACTCCGTTAAACACGAACTCCACCTCCGCTTCGCCGTTTGCCTCCTTCGGCGTGAACACGGTCTTCGCGGTGATGTCCCTGCCGGCGGCGTCTCTGGCCGGCCGGATATCCGCCGGATTCTTTGAAATCAGATACTCGCTCCGATCCATGAGCCGGCCCTCCGCCCGGTACTCTCTGCCCGGAACCAGATTCTCATACCGGATCGTATCGATGATCTTCACCTTTTTGCCGGCCAGGGCCACCTGCTCTCCGCTCAGGCTGTCCTTCGCCGTGGTTCCGATCACGGATCTCGCATCCTTTATGGTGATTTCCGGCGTCTGTTCATGGTCGACGTCCAGAACCGCCGGTTTCCCGTCCACGCCGTACCCCAGCGGGCTGTTGGTTTCCACCACCTCATACTGATCTCCGGAACTCAGTCCGGTCAGCATGACGAACCGCCCTTCCTCCTTCGACTCGATCTGCCGGTCGGTCACCGCGCGGATCACCGGCTCGGCGCTGATCATCTTCACCGCCGGACAGCCGTCCTCCTCCACGATCCGGAAGGACGCCTCCGCTCTGTCCTTCGTCCGGTTGATCAGGGCGAATGTCGCCCCGGGAAGGAACTGCCCCGTCTCGCTGTCCTTCTTGGTGATCAGGATCTGCGCGTAGGGTATGTTTTCAAAGGCAACGGAAACCGGTTCCTTTTC
This sequence comes from Bacillota bacterium, assembly GCA_030535715.1. Taxonomy (GTDB): domain Bacteria; phylum Bacillota; class Clostridia; order Peptostreptococcales; family Anaerovoracaceae; genus Lentihominibacter. The sequence continues at coordinate 16,858 of JAUNRL010000005.1, read as the reverse complement.
CTCGCCGGTCACCTTCACTTCCTTAGCCGGCCGGGTTTTCCCTTCCAGGGGATAGGGGTTCGCGTACTTCTGCGGATCCCATCCGATTTCTTCGATCACGTAGGTTCCCTTCTGCAGTTCCCCGAAATCAATGGTTCCCTTTTCGTCCGTCGTTCCCGTCCGGCGGACAGAATCGCCGTAGGCGGTCTTCCCGCTCAGCAGGAAATCGATGCCGGCCACCCTGCCGTCCAGACTCGTCTTCACCAGCCTGACCGGCGTCCGCTTCGCCAGATTATCAAAGCGGAACACCAGCGCCCGACCCGTTCCTCCCCTGTATACTACCTTCTGAACCTGCGGCTGATGATAACGCTCCGCCTGTTCTTCGGTGATCATTTCCTTCACCGTATACTCTCCGGGCGTAATGGGATCAATGCCTTCCTCCCCGGTCTCCCCGTGCATTCCGCGGCCCCTCTGGTCGGTAACCAGAATGGTGTGGTCCTTCCCCGTTTTCAGATCCCGATACAGGGTTGCCGCGCCGGTCCAGGTGAAGTCGTGGACAGAAATATCCAGATCGTTTTCCCGGCCTTCTGCCTTTTTCCGATTCGTGATCTTCGCGGTATAGCTTCTGCGTTCCTGATCGAAGACAGCCCCGGCAAGATGGATGACCGGCTGCACCCGGACTGTCCGGGGCTGCCCGGAAGAATCCTCTCCGGCGCCGTCATCGCCCTGTTTCTCCCCATCCGTTCCATCCGCATCCGAACCGGCTCCGGCTCTGACGTCCGCATCCCCGTCGCCCTCGTCTCCTCCGTCTGCGCCGCCTCCGGTCTCCTCATCCGGTTCCGCTCCCGGATCCGGCTTCACCGGAACGGCCTGACAGGTCAGCGTAACAAGATAATCGCCGAGCTTTCTTTCCTTCGCCGCCTGATTCAGCGCTCACAGTTCCTCTTCGTTCACACTCCATTCGCTGAAATCGTACCGACCCTCCTCCACGCAGGAAACCTGCGGGCCGGCGGCCTCCAGCAGCCGGGCCCCGGTCAGTATTCCCTGGTTGTACAGTTCCCCGGTCACCCGGAACCGGAACCCGGCCCGGCTTCCGCCGTCATCGGTGTATTTGTTGATCTGCAGCGTTCCCGGTCCGGCCATCCGGTTGACCCGTTCAACGCGAATCGTTTCGCCCTCCTTCACGGTCACCTTCTGCTCGCCGGTTTCATCCGCATAATCTCCGCTGTCCGTCTCGCGCAGAGTATACGTTCCCGCCAGCGCTTTGACGGTTATCGGCTTGCCGTCTCCCCTGACCCGGATATTCCGGTAGGCGATCTCGCTGTTCTCCGTGCTGATCAGATCGAAAACAAACTCATCATCGCAGGGTTCCCCGCTCGTGATCCTTTTGAGGATCTGCAGCTCGCCGGACACCGGCTCGTCCTGCACTCTGTCCGCCGGAAGCACCGCTGTTTCTCCGGCGGAGATGTGCACGGGATACCAGGCCTGCGACAGCTGATAGTAATTGTTGGTTCTGATCTCCTTCACGTAGCGCGTTCCCACCGGAATGTCCGCAAGCACCGGGGAGCCGCCTTCCTTATCCAGGGTGAGCTCGGCCAGAAGGCGGCTGTCCTCTGACTGCGCCGCGTAAAGACCATAGGCGATCCCTTCAAAGTCATACCCTGCTTTGATGGAATTGCTGTCGGTACTTCCCTTGACGATCCGCAGCTTTCCCTTCTGTGGCACGTCCGCCGCCCGGAACACCCCGGTTTCGCCGGCGGCAACCGTTACGGCGAGCCACGCATCGTTCATGGCGTAGTACTCATTGGTCCGCACCTCCCGGGCGTAATAGGTGCCCTGGGCCAGACCCGACAGGGTATTGGTCGTCCCGTCCGCCCCACAGGTCAGCACGCCCACCGGCGTCACCCGGTCTGACCGGTAAACCTGATAACTGATCCCGGTAAACACATAGCCCGCCGCAGCCGAAAACGCCGCGTCCGTACTGGTCTTGCGCAGGGTCAGGCTGATGGGGTTCGTATTCTTCCACGCCAGAAAACTCTGGGATTTATTGGCGGGCGTTCCCTGATAGATTTCGAAGGTTTCCGGCACGCTCGCCTGCCGCGCCTTCTCCACATCCCGCTTGCAGCTTCCGGCCCTGACATACGCAAATCCCCTGATTGCCTTTGCATTCGTCACATACTGCATCATCATCGTCAGATGCTTCCGTTCCGTGGCGCCCAGTCCTTTCCGGTCAAAGCCCCGGACCACGCCCCAGTAATAGGCGATCTTCGCGTAGTCCGTTTCATTGGAGATCCGGGTAAGATTCGCCTTCCCGTCCTTCAATTTCACGCCGAACTGATTGCACACACCGGTCAGTCCCAGAGCCGGCACAGTGAAGTGAGTGCCGCCATTGGTTCCTGTGTGCTTCGCCGTGTAGGCGTACTCCGCGGCATCGCAGCTCTCCGGTACCGCCGCCGATGCAAAGGCAACCATCAGCGCGATCATCAGGATCCCTCTTAACGGCCGTCCCCGTTCTTTTCGCTTTCTGTTCTTATCCATGTCCCTCTCCCTTTCTTAATTCCATTCGAAATTTCCATTTTTTGACATTATACATATTTTTCCAGTTCATGTCAAATATTTCCATGCGATTTCTTGAAACGTGATGGGAAGTCAGGTCTTGCCGCTATCCGAAACCTGTGCAAATTTCGCACAAGTTGAATCCTCATCAAGCTCCCCGAACGCAAAGATGTTCTTCAGATGCTTTGAAGTGCCGCTCACCGAATCATGATCGCAGGCGGAAGCGCTTCCCTGGTGAATGTAATCGTCGGGATGATCCTGTTCTTCATCGTCCTCAAGGTTTCAATGGGCCCAACGATACGAATCTTCCTTAGAGCCGAAAATCGTTATGTGGGTGATCACAGCGATTTTATTGGCGATCGATCTCTTCGTGCTTGCACCGGGAATCCTGGGTGAACAAAGTCTCCTGCTTTCATCTTACAGGTTCAGGCCACTCTCAAAAGGGCCTGCTATTTTATTTGAGTCTCAACAAAACTGAGAGTTCAGGTTCAATGTGTTCAGAGCATAAGCCAATCACGCTTTTTCAGAAATGGATCCAAGCAACGGAAGATTCATAGTACAACGACGGAAAACGGGTTCGTCACAGACTCCATTTCGGGGAGAGTTTTCACCAGAGGTTTTTCACCCAAGCCCCCGAAAGCCCTCCCGGGTCTTGCGCACGCTGTTTTTTTTTCGTATAATTATTTTAAAATGTTATTCATTTCCGGCGGGATCCTTTCTCCTGCCGGCGGCAAGCACTATATCTTACAGATAAGGAAGGTGGACACGTATGATCGATAAAATCTTGACACCGGACGAGGCGGTTGCTGGCGTAGAAGACGGCATGACCATAATGGTCGGCGGATTTCTTGCTACCGGCTCCCCCGAGATCCTCATGGACGCTCTCGTTCGCAAAGGCGTAAAGCATCTGACCGTAATCGGCAACGACGGCGGACTGGCTGAAGGCCAGCCGGGAGGCGAATTTGCCGGCAAGACCTCGAGAGGCATCGGCAAACTTCTGGATGCCCATATGGTCGACCACGTCATTATGTCCCACGTCGGCGTCAATCCGAGACTGAACGAGCAGTTCGCCGAAGGCACTCTGAAGTACACACTGGTTCCTCAGGGTACTCTGGCGGAGAAGATCAGGGCAGCAGCCTACGGACTGGGCGGCGTACTGACCCCGGTCGGCCTGGGTACCCCGATGGAGACCGAACTGGACGAGCTGGGCCGCAAGAAGGAAGTTGTAGAAATCGACGGCAAGAAGTGGCTCTTCGAGAGACCGCTGTACGCGGATTATTCCTTTATCAGACCTTCTATCGCAGATAAATTCGGAAACTATATGTGCTCCAAGGCAACCAGAAACTTCAACATCGTCATGGCGGGCGCATCCAAGCATACAATTATCGCTCCGGAAAAGCTGGTGGAGATCGGCGAAGTCGATCCGGATATCTGGCAGGTTGCCGGCGTACTGGTTGATACGATCGTGGAAGGAGAAAAGAAATGGCAGATTTAAAAGTAAGAATCGCGAAGAGATGCGCGAAGGAATTTGAGGACGGCGAATTCATCAACCTGGGTATCGGCATGCCGACCATGGTTGCCGACTATATTGCAGAAGACATCATCGTCACCTGCCACTCCGAGAACGGTTTTGCCGGCATCGACGCCCTGGCGGATGAATCAAATCTGGACGTGGACATCATCAATTCCGGCGGACAGTACGTTACCGCCCTGCCGAGAGTCAAGTACTTTGACACGGCCGAGTCCTTCGGTCTGGTCAGAGGCGGTCACGTCAAGGCGACGGTTCTGGGCGCCATGGAGGTTGCCGAAAACGGCGATCTGGCCAACTGGATCGTACCGGGCAAGAAGGTTGCCGGCATGGGCGGCGCCATGGACCTTTGCGTCGGCTGCCCTCAGGTAATCATCACCATGCTGCACACCCAGAAGGGCAACCATAAGATCAAGAAACAGTGCAGCCTGCCGCTGACTGCGGAGAAGTGCGTTACGCGAATCATCACTGAGATGGCCGTCATGGACGTCACCCCGGAAGGCATCAAGGTCGTTGAGCTGCACCCGGACTATACGAAGGAAGAGGTGCAGGCAGCTACCGGTGTTGACCTGATCTGGGCGAAGGATCTGAAGCCCTACGACGAAGACTAGTACACATCTTCCCCATTGGCTGTACATTTTCACGCAGGACGAAGTCGACTGAACACAACGCAGTGGCAGCGGTTTCGAACATTTGGAAGAGATGTACTAGGGTACAAAGGCAACGCCGCCCCGGATCCCTACGGCATCGGACGGCACGTATGCCTTCATGAAGGTTCTTATCGACCGGCTCCCGCGAGTCGGTCTTTTTGTTGCGGGTCGGTCTTTTCGCCGCCCGGGATCACCATCCCCTCCCGCTGCCCCCATTCTCCCGTTTAACCTCTTCTCCATCCTCACTCCCTGCCTGTTCTCCCCTTCTCTATGTCCGCCCCTCTGTTTTGTTTCAATTTTCGTGTATTTTGACAAACGATTTTTATTTTTCTTGTTTGCCAATCACAGCTTTTACAAACACCCTGTTGCTTTTGCGAAAAAAACCTATATAATAGTAGCCGTAACGTATTCTGCGCGGATTCTCCGCGCGTTAACACGGGAGGTTTATCGAGCATGAGAGTTACGGGATCCCAGCTGGTTGCGGAGGTTCTGCTGGAGCACGGGGTGGATACCATCTTCGGCTATCCCGGCGGCACCATTCTCAACCTGTACGATACTCTGTATGAATACAGAGACCGGATCAGACACGTTCTGACCGCCCATGAACAAGGCGCGGCCCACGCAGCCGACGGTTATGCCCGGGCAACGGGCAAGACCGGTGTTGTCTTCGCCACAAGCGGGCCGGGGGCGACCAATCTGGTCACCGGCATTGCCACCGCCTTCATGGACAGCATCCCCCTGGTTGCCATCACCTGCAATGTCCCCGATCCCCTGATCGGGCGGGACGCATTCCAGGAGGTCAGCATCACGGGCATCACCATTCCGATTACCAAGCACACCTATTTCATCAACCGGATCGAAGATCTGGCCGATGCCATCCGCAACGCCTTCCGCATTGCGGGCAGCGGCCGCAAGGGTCCCGTGCTGATCGACATCACCAAGGATGTCACCGCGGCGACGATCAACCACAAGCCGGTCAAGCCCCTGTCCATGGATCCCCGCCCCGTGTTTTCCGAGGAGAACGTCCGCCGGGTCGCCTCCATGATCAACACTTCTGACCGTCCGGTCATCTACTGCGGCGGTGGCGTTCCGGCATCCGGCGCGGGCGAAGAACTGCTGGAGCTGATGGAGAAGGCCGACATTCCGGCCACCCACACTCTGATGGCCGCCGGCCTCATCGGTTATGACAATCCACGCAGCCTGGGTATGCTGGGCATGCACGGTTCCATCGCTGCCAACAAGGCGGTAGACCGTTCCGATCTAATCATTGCCATCGGAGCGAGGTTTTCCGACCGGGTCGCGCTCAACCCGCAGAAGTTCGGGAGGCGGGCGCAGAAGGTGCAGATCGATATTGACACCAGCGAAATCAACAAGAACGTCATCGTCGATTACGGCGTAACGGCTGACGCGAAAGACTTCCTGCAGGCACTGCTGCCCCTGATCAAGAAAAAACAGCACGCCGAATGGATCGAAAAGGCGGCAGGCTGGAAGAACACCACCGGCGATGTGAAGGAAGGCGACGCTGCTCTGCATCCCAGTGAAATCGTGCAGACGGTCTGCGACCTGACCGATAAGGAGACCACCTACGTCACCGATGTGGGCCAGCATCAGATGTGGACGGCCCAGTACCTGAAGTACGGCAGGGGCAGCAAATTCCTGACCAGCGGCGGCTTGGGCACCATGGGTTACGGTTATGGCGCGGCCATTGGCGCGCAGATCGGCGAACCCGACCGCCGGGTCATCCACTTTACCGGTGACGGATCTTTCCACATGAACCTGAACGAAGCCTGCACCGCAGTCAGCCAGAACCTGCCCATCATCACCATCATCATGAACAACCAGGTTCTCGGCATGGTCTACCAGTGGCAGACGGCATTTTACGGCGGACGCTACAGCGCCACCACACCGGAGAGGAAGACAAACTTTCCCAAGGTCATCGAAGGCTTCGGCGGCAAAGGGTTTTCGGCGAAAACTCCGCAGGAATTTGAAGAAGCGTTCAGGAAGGCGCTGAAAGAAATGGGCCCGGTCTGGATTGACTGTGCCATTTCTCCCGACGAGCGGGTTCTGCCCATGATCCCCGGCGGCGGTACGCTGGAAGACATGATCATCGGCTAGAAAGGAGAGACGCTATGGATAACCACACCATTCGAAAAGAAGTCATCAGTATCCTCGTTGACAACCAGTCCAACGTTCTGACCCGGGTCAGCAGTCTGTTCGGACGGCGGGGCTTCAACATCGACTCCCTGACCGTATCCGCTACCAACAATCCGAATCTTTCCCGGATTACCATCGTGTTTCAGGGCACTGAGCAGGCGCTGCACCAGATCCTGACGCAGACAGCCAAGCTGGAGGTGGTCAAGAAGATCTCCCCGCTGGACAAAAAGAACAGCATTTATCGGGAGCTGCTTCTGATCAAGCTCCGGGCGGACAAGACCGAGCGTTCAGCCATCCGCGAGATCGTGGAGATCTACCGGGGAAAGATCGATGACCTTTCCCGGAGCAGCATGATCGTCGAACTGACGGGCAATTCGGATAAAATCGACGGATTCATGGATATCATCAGCTGCTATAACATCCTGGAGGTCTGCCGGACCGGAATCACCGGCATCTCCCGTGTGGACGAGGCGCTGATGGAATAAAGCGCTGCGCGGCGGACAAAAGCAATCCCAACGTATTCATTGTACCTAATGTAATTCACGATAAAGGAGAAACACCATGATTAAAAAGTATTACGATCAGGACAGCAATCTGAGCATGCTGGACGGCAAGACCGTTGCCATCATCGGCTTCGGCAGCCAGGGCCACGCCCATGCCATGAATCTGAACGAGAGCGGCGTCGATATCGTCGTCGGTCTGCGACCGGGTTCCGCCCACATTGCGAAGGCGGAAGCTGCCGGTCTGAAGGTTGTGGGCATCGAAGAAGCCGCGGAAGCGGGCGACATCGTTATGATCCTCATGCCCGATGAGATTCAGGCCGCCGTATACCGGGAGCAGATCGCTCCGCATATGAAGGAAGGCAATGTTCTCTGCTTCGCCCACGGTTTCAACATTCATTTCCAGCAGATTCAGCCGGCGGAAGGTCTGGACGTCATCATGATCGCCCCCAAAGGCCCCGGCCACACAGTTCGAAGCCAGTACGTCGAAGGCAAGGGTGTTCCCAGCCTCATCGCCGTCTATCAGGATGCTTCCGGCAAAGCCAAGGACTATGCTCTGGCCTATGCCAGCGGCATCGGCGCGGGCCGCGCGGGCATTCTGGAGACCACCTTCAAGGAAGAAACCGAAACCGACCTCTTCGGCGAACAGGCCGTGCTCTGCGGCGGCGTCACCGAACTGATGAAAGCCGGATTCGACACCCTGGTGGAGGCCGGTTATGCGCCGGAGATGGCCTACTTCGAGTGCATCCATGAAATGAAGCTGATCGTTGACCTGATCAACGAGGGTGGCTTCGACAAGATGAGATACTCCATCTCCAACACCGCGGAATATGGCGATTACCGCAGCGGCAAGCGCCTGATCACCAAAGACACTCGCGCAGAGATGAAGCAGATTCTGTCCGAGATTCAGGACGGTTCTTTCGCGTCCGAATTCATTCAGGAGTTCAACGCTGGAGGCAAGGCCCGTTTCCTGGCCACCCGCCGCAAGGAAGCCGGGCATCTGCTCTGCAAGGTCGGCGAAGAGCTGCGGCAGATGATGAGCTGGCTGAAAAAAGACTGAGGAGACGGAAATGAGAAGCGACGTTGTAACGAAGGGCACCGAGCGTGCACCCAACCGCAGCCTGTTCTACGCCATGGGCTATACAAAGGAAGAACTGGAGCGTCCTCTGGTGGGCGTGGTGTCCGCCAAAAGCGAGATCGTCCCCGGACACATGCATCTGGATAAGGTGGCGGAAGCCGTCAAAGCCGGCATCCGCATGGCCGGCGGAACCCCCATCGAGGTTCCGGCCATCGGCGTCTGCGACGGCATCGCCATGGGCCATATCGGCATGAAGTATTCCCTGGCCAGCCGCGAACTGATCGCGGACAGCGTGGAGACCATGACCATGGCCCACGCTTTTGACGGCCTGGTGCTGATCCCCAACTGCGACAAAATCGTCCCCGGCATGATCATGGCTGCCGTCCGGATAAACATCCCGGCCATCGTCTGCTCCGGCGGACCGATGATGTCCGGCCTGGTGGGCGGCGAGGAAACCAGCCTGTCCAAAATGTTCGAAGCGATAGGCGCCTATAAGGCCGGCCTCATCGACGATGATAAACTTCAGGAATTCGAAGAAAACGTCTGTCCCGGCTGCGGCTCCTGCTCCGGCATGTATACGGCCAACAGCATGAACTGCCTGTCCGAGGCGGTCGGCATCGCCCTGCCGGGCAACGGAACCATTCCCGCTGTCCACAGCGGACGGATCTTGCTGGCCAAGCACACCGGCATGGCCATCATGAACCTAATCAACAAGGACATCAAAGCGCGGGACATCATCAACGAGAAGTCCCTGAAGAACGCCCTGGTCTGCGACATGGCACTGGGCTGCTCCTCCAACAGTGTTCTGCACCTGCTGGCCATTGCCAACGAAGCGGACGTGGATCTTGATCTGAAGATCTTCAATGCGTTCAGCGCCAGAGTGCCCAACCTGTGTCACCTGGCACCGGCCGGCCCCACCCACATGCACGACCTGAACAACGCCGGCGGCCTTCCCGCTGTCCTCAGCGAGCTCAATAAGGAAGGCCTGATCGACACGACCCTGATTACCGCCTCCGGCAAAACCGTCGGCGAAAACATTGCCGGCGCGACCATCAAAAACACCGGCTGCATCCGGCCCATCGATAACCCCTACAGTGAAACCGGCGGCCTCGCCATCATGTGGGGCAACATCGCAACCGACGGCTGCGTGGTCAAGCGCAGCGCCGTAGCGCCGGAAATGCTGAAGCACTCCGGACCAGCCAGAGTCTTCGACAGCGAAGACGAAGCCATTGATGCCATCTACAACGGGAAGATCGCGGACGGCGACGTCGTTGTCATCCGGTACGAAGGCCCCAAAGGCGGTCCGGGCATGCGGGAAATGCTCAACCCGACCAGCGCCCTGGCCGGTATGAAACTGGACAAGACCGTCGCCCTGATCACTGACGGCCGCTTCAGCGGCGCCAGCCGCGGCGCCTCCATCGGACACGTCTGTCCGGAGGCGGCCTCCGGCGGCACCATCGGCCTGCTCAGAGAGGGAGACATCATCGACATCGATATCCCCGGCGCTTCGATCAACGCCCGGGTCTCTGACGAAGAGTTCGATGCGCGCCGAAAGGATTACGTCGCTCCCCCGCCGAACGTCACCTCCGGGTGGCTGGTCCGCTACATGCGGAACGTAGACGCTTCCTCAAAGGGCGCAGTGATGAAATAGCGCAGCGGATAAAGAAAACGGCGGAAGAGTCACCACGCCATGAAGCGCTTTGACTCTTCCGCCGTTTTTTACGGGAAATGATATGTCGGCCAGACCCGCCTACATCACGAAGCCCATGGACACGATGCCGTCAAAGCAGGCGGTCAGAAGCTCGGTAAAGGTCATGGGTTTCCCGCTCATCGGTTAAAATTCCGGTTTCTTCATCTTCGCGTCAATGCGCTTGCCGACCACAAAGAACCGCCCCTCCTTCGTCTGATACGCACAGGTAGACAGGGTCACCAGCTGATCGCCGAACTCGGCGCTCTGGCCGGTGTCATAGGCCGAAATCGAACGCACGCCGTCAACGTATTCGTTGAACTCCTCTTCCGTGGTGATCCCGGCATACTGATAATACTTGAAGGCGTCGGAATCCTCCGCGTAGATCTTCGAGTATCCCGCGGCAATGATCTGATAGGTTCCCTGCCCTCCTTTGTAGATAGTGTCAAAGGAAAAAGTCGGATGCTTCTGATAGAACTTCGAATCCTCGTATTTGACCAGATCATGGAACATGATGCCGCTCTTCATATGGTGGCCGTAGACCAGCCAGTTGCACGTGGGAATGAAAATATCGCTTTCCGCATCCATAAAGGGAGTGCCCGACTCCGAGTGCTGCCGCTGGAAATCCCGATGGAGATAGTACTCCGGGTCATCCTTCGTCTGCATGACGGGATAATCAATTTTCGTATCCTCCATCCTGACCCATCCGATGATATCGCTGTTCGCCTGATAGAGGCCCGCATATTTGCCGATGATGGTGCCCCGGCTGGTCAGCAGATCCTTCTGCATCTTCTCTGCCTTCTTCAGGCCGGAGAACTGATCCTGTGCCTTCCAGGCCTGGAAATAATAGTTTCCCAGATAATACCCGGATCCGCAGAAAACGATCAGGCAGATGATCAGAAGGATCTTCGACCCCAAGCTCATGGGTTTTCTGCTTCCCTTGCCTTTCCTGCTCATTCGCTCTCCTGTTTCTGTTTCTATTTCAGCTCATCCATGGTGCACAGATTAACGCCCGCACTCTGCAGGAGTTTCTCGGCCCGATCCTGATCACCGGTCTTCATCATGATCACCGCTTCGCCCTTGATGGACTGAATGGTGGAATAGATGTACTTGACGCTGATCCCTGCGCCGGACAGCACCTGCAGCACGCGATTCAGCCCGCCCGGCCTGTTGTCGATGCCCACGGCCAGAACTTCTGTCACACTGGCCATGAATCCGCCGTCGGACAGGATGCCGGCCATTTCTTCCGGATTCTGCACGATGCAGCGCAAGATGCCGTATTCTCCGGTTTCCGCGATGGTTGCGGCGTTCAGATCCACGCCGTGATCGGCCAGAAGCTGCGTCAGGGCAGCCAGTCGCCCCGTTTCGTTTTCAATAAAGATGGATACCTGTTTCACTGCCATTATTCGTACTTCCTCCTGTCCTCAACCCGAATGGCCTTGCCCTCGCTTCTGGGCAGCGTTCCCGCGTTCAGGAACCTGACCTTGCAGCCGATCTGCAGGATTTCCCGCAGCGCGTGCTCGACCTTCTTCTTCAGTACCTCAACGAAATTGATGTCATCGATAATCAGACCTTCGGCAAACTCGACCATCAGCTCGATGCTGTCGGATCCGCCCTTGCGGTCAACCAGAATCTTGTAATTCAGCGTCAGTTCATCGAACTTGGCGATGACCGTTTCTACCTGAGACGGGAAAACGTTGACGCCCTTGACGATGAGCATATCGTCGGTGCGGCCGAAGACCCGGCTCATCCGCACAGTGGTTCTGCCACAGGCACATTTTCCCTCCATCAGATAACAGATGTCTCTGGTCCGGTAGCGGACCATGGGCACGCCCCTCTTCTTCAGCGTGGTGAAAACCAGCTCGCCGGTCTCCCCCGGCGGCAGCGGCTTCAGGGTGTTCGGATCAACGATTTCCGGATAGAACAGATCCTCCTGAATGTGCATGCCGCTGTTTGCCTCGCAGCTGGTGGCCACACCGGGGCCGGTAATCTCGGTCAGACCGTAGATGTCGTGGGCGCGGATGCCCAGTCCCTTTTCGATTTTCTCCCGCATGCTCTGGGTCCAGGGCTCCGCCCCGAACAGCCCGGCGCGGATCTGCAGGTCACGGGGATCAATGCCGGTCTTCGCCACCGCCTCGGCGATGGTCAGCGCGTAGGAGGGGGTGCAGCAGATCACATCGCTCTTCATATCCTGCATGAACATGATCTGCCGGGCTGTGTTGCCCGTGCTCATGGGCAGCACCGTCGCGCCAATGGTCTCCGCACCGGCATGGGCGCCCAGTCCGCCGGTAAACAGGCCATAGCCGTAGGCCACATGGATCACGTCGTTGGCGCCCGCGCCGCACATGACCAGTCCTCTCGCCACGGCCTCGCCCCAGTCTTCCATGTCCCCCTTCGTGTAGCCGATGATTTTCGACTTTCCCGTTGTTCCCGAAGAGGACTGGATCCGGACGATATCGTCCATAGATGCGGCAAACAGGCCGGTGGGATAATTCTCCGCCAGATCCTCCTTCGTCACGAAAGGGAGCAGAGAAATGTCCTCCAGCGTGACGATATCCTCCGGCTTCACGCCGGCCTTGTCCATCTTCGCCGCGTAGTGGGGCACATGCTCGTACTCATATTTTACCGTTTCCTGCAGCCTTTCCAGCTGCAGCGCGCACATGGTTTCCCGATCCGCGCATTCCATTTCCTTATTCCAGATCATAAGGGGTTTTTCCTTTCTTTGTTTTGATGTCCGGTTTCCCGTTTCGTAAACCGTCCTGTTGTTCTTCCGGTTGTCCGGGACAGCCTGCCGCTACGCCTGCTGTCCCCGCCGAAACGCGAACTTGTTCATCTCAACAAACTTCCCCTTCACTTTTTTCCCGATTACGTCCATCCACGCCTCTTCGCTGAAGGGAAGATCGCGGGAAGCTGCGCCCAGCAGCACGACGTTGACCGCCTTGTCGCTTCCGCACTCCTCCGCAATCCGCAGGGCATCAAACGCCTTGATCTTCCCCGCGCGTTTCGCCAGCGCCTCCTCCAGGTTCTCCGGCCAGGCGGCCTGTCCCAGAATCACCGGCATGGGCAGAATCTGCTGCACGTTGACGTACAGAGCTCCCCCCTTCTTCAGATAGGGGAGCCAGCGGTAGGCTTCCAGCTGTTCAAAGGCAAGAATAATGTCCGCTTCCCCTTCCTCAATGAGGGGCGCGCCGACCCTGCCGTCGCTGATTTTCACATGGGTTACCACGCTTCCGCCCCGCTGGGACATGCCGTGTACCTCGCTGAGCTTCACATCGTATCCGCCATCCAGCGCCAGATTGCCGAGAAGCACGCTGGACAGCAGTGTCCCCTGCCCGCCGACACCGACGATCAGAATATTGGTATTCATTGCTTCTCCTCCTTCTTTCCGGTGATCTCGATGGCATCAAAGGGACACACCTTCGCGCACAGTCCGCATCCCACGCAGCGTTCAGGGACGACGAAGGGACGTCCGTCTCTGATCTCAATAGCCGGGCAGCCGACCTTCATGCACATCCGGCAGTTTTTGCAGCGGTCTGTCACCGCCATGGGGATTCCCGGCTGCTTCACGATCATGGCGCAGGGCCGTTTGGCGATGATCACAGACAGCTCATTACGGGCGGTCTCCTCTTCGACGATCTTCTCCAGATCCTCAAGTTCGAAGGGATCCACCTCCACCACATGCTTCACGCCGCAGGCCCGGCAGAGCTTCGCAAGATCCACCGCCGGCGCCGGCTCGCCCCTGGCGTTCTTCCCGCTGGCCGGATTCTGCTGATGGCCGGTCATGCCGGTGATCCGGTTGTCCAGGATGATGACCGTTCCCTTCGATCCGTTGTAACTCATGTTGACGAGCCCGGTGATGCCGGAATGCAGGAAGGTGGAATCACCCAGCACCGCCACGGTATTTTCCTTGTCATGGGTTGCCTTTTCAAATCCATGGGCCATACCGATGGAGGCGCCCATGCAGAGGGTAGTATCGATGGATGATGTGGGCGGCAGAGCCGCCAGCGTATAGCAGCCGATGTCGCCGAAGACCCGCGTCTTCTTTTTGCTCAGCACATGGAACAGTCCCCTGTGGGGGCATCCCGCGCAAAGAAGCGGCGGGCGTCCAGGAGCATCGCTCACATCCACATCGTGCTCCGCCGGATCCTCGCCGAAGGCCTCGCGAATCATGTTGGCGCTGTATTCGCCCTGTATCGTGAACATGTCCTTGCCGCCGGCCACCGGAATTCCCCAGGAACGGATCTGCTCCTCGATGAAGGGGTCTCCCTCCTCAATAATGTAGAGTTTATCCACGTTAGCGGCAAAATCCCGGATCAGGTTCTTCGGCAGGGGATTGACGATCCCCAGCTTCAGGAAGCTGACGTCAGGCAGGGCATCCTTCGCGTATTCAAAGGCAATCCCGCTGGTGATGATTCCCATGGATGTATTCCCCATCTGGACATCGTTGATCTCCCATTCGCAGGAGTCCTCAGCGATCTGCGCCAGCCGTTCCTCCTGGGCAGCGTGAAGCTTTCTGGCCATGGCCGGCATGGCCACATATTTGCCCGGGTTTTTCTCATAGGGGATATTCTCCCTCTCCGTCCGCTCGCCCAGCTCCACGATTCCCCGGGAATGGGAAACGCGGGTATTGGACCGCAGGAGCACTACCGTATCGTACTTCTCGCTGATGTCATAGGCCAGACGGATAAAGTCCTTGCATTCCTGCGCATCCGCCGGCTCCAGAACCGGTACGCCGGCGCTTCGGCCGTGGTAGCGGGAATCCTGTTCATTCTGGCTGGAATGGCATCCGTTGTCGTCGGCCACCAGCACGACGAAGCCGCCGCTTACGCCGGTGTATGCCGCCGTATAAAAGGGATCTGCCGCCACGTTCAGTCCTACATGCTTCATGCAGGACAGCACTCTGGCGCTGCCCAGGGACGCGCCCATGGCTGTCTCCACACCCACCTTCTCGTTGGGCGCCCATTCCGCATGGATTTCATCGTATTTCGCCGCGGCTTCCGTCACCTCGGTGCTCGGCGTTCCCGGATAGGAGGACACCACCGTGACCCCTGCTTCCCAGGCTCCCCGGGCAAAGGCTTCATTGCCCAGCATGATCTGTCTGTTCTGTTCGCTCATTGGATTCTCTCTTATTTCTTATCTCCCGGCAGCACTTCTACTCACACTTGTCCAGCAGTTTCTCCCACTGCTCGTCCACATATTCCTGCGTTTTTAATATCATCCATTCGTTGCCTTTGCGGAACATGTGCCGGAACCTTCCCTGCTTCGACAGGAATTCCTCCACGGGCAGCTTCCGCCGGGGCTCATAGGTCAGCCGCCACTCGCCGGCTTCGATTTCATACAGGGGCCAGACGCAAGTGTCCACCGCCAGCCGGCAGATTTCCGCCAGATCCTCCGCCTCGTAGCGCCAGCCTCTCGGGCAGGGCGCCAGCACGTTGAGGAAGCAGGGGCCTTCGGTATAGATCGCCTTGTGCGCCTTCTCGTGCAGATCGCGGAAATCATTCAGGAAGGTAGTCTGAGCCACGTAGGGAATGTTGTGGGCGGCCATAATCTCCGTCAGGTTTTTCTTGGACTGGGGTTTGCCGGGAATCATCTTTCCCGCCGGCGAGGTGGTCGCATTGGCAAACTGGGGCGTAGAAGAAGACCGCTGGATGCCGGTATTCATGTAGGCCTCGTTGTCATAGCAGACGTAGACCATATCGTGGCCCCGCTCCATGGCGCCCGACAGGGACTGCAGGCCGATGTCATAGGTCCCGCCGTCACCGCCGAAGGTGATGAACTTGAAGGTATCCTGCACCCTGCCCTTTTTCTTCAGCACATCGTAGGCTGCCTCCACGCCGGACATGGTCGCACCCGCGTTTTCGAAAGCGGTATGAATGTAACTGTCATAGTAGGCGGTATTGGGGTAAATGAAGCTGGAAACCTCCAGACATCCGGTGGCGTTGCCCACCACTGCCCGGTCGCCTTCCTCCAGCGCGCGCAGCACGCCTCTCACGGCGATGCCGGCGCCGCATCCCGCGCAGAGCCGGTGTCCTCCGGCCAGCCGTTCCGGCTTCTCCAGTTCCCGTTTCAGATTATAGGCCATTACTCTTCACTCCTGTGGTCAAACCCACCCTCTTCATACCGGGAATCCCGCACGCCGATGTAGCGGTATACGTCCCCGGGATCATCGGTATCGGCGATGATGAAGAGGTCTCTGAATATCTCATAGAAATCCCCGACGGTGATGTCCCGTCCGCCGAGGCCGTAGATGTAGTTGATGGCATAGGGACGGTCGGGCAGATCGTAGAGGGCGCTGCGGGACTCGTTGAACAGAGGCCCGCCGCTGTTGGAGAAACTCTCCGCCTTGTCCATGACCGCCACGGCTCGCACTCGGCACATGGCCTGGGCGAGAGGAATGCGCGGGAAGGGCCGGAACACCCTGAGTTTGATCAGGCCGACCTTCCTGCCCTCGGCGCGCAGCCGGTTCACGGCCTCTTTGCCGGTGCCGGCGCTGGAGCCGATGACCACCACCGCCACCTCAGCATCTTCCATCCGGTATTCCTCGAAAAAGCCGTAGGAGCGCCCCGTCATCTCCCGGAACTTCTCCGCCACTTCCAGAATCACCGGCATGGAATCCTTCATCGCCTGGGCCTGCTGCCGCTTCACTTCCATGTAATAGGGCGCTGTTCCATAGGGCCCCACGGCCAGCGGCCGGTCATGGTTCAACAGATACTGCTCCGGCTCATA
>JAUNRL010000079.1 GCA_030535715.1 Bacillota bacterium | reverse complement strand
GGCCAGCTTCTTTCGGGACGTGATCCCCGAAAACCCGATGAAGGGCGAGTATCTGCTGCCCACGATCATCGACAGCCTGATCCGAGAAGGAAAGGCAACGGTTCAGGTGCTGCCCTGCCAGGAAAAATGGTGCGGGGTTACCTACAAGAAAGATCGGGAAGACGTAAAAAACAAGCTTCAGGCCAAGAAGGACAAGGGGCTCTATCCGGAGAAACTCTGGAAATAAGATGTCGGCGCGGGCCGGCGGTCGCCGGTCCGTTTATTTCAGCTTTTCCAGCTTGGCGTTGTGGCTGGGTCTGATGATGGAGTAGTACCGGGTCATGTTCCGGCAGACTTTGTTGTCCCAGGTGGAGCTGGCGGCGTATCCTTTGTTCGCGTCCGTGATGCGCTTGCTTTTGTACAGGCTTCTGCCGGGGGTGAGATAATTGCGGGTCAGCGAGCGGGAGATCACGTCCACGCATTCCGATTTGGAAACCATGATCGGCCATCTGGCTCTGCCGGAGGGCGTAGTGGGGAGCGACGGCAGCGAAAAGAACGGGACGAAGGAGACGAACGGCGGGAAAGAACAATGAAGCTGATGCACCTTTCGGATCTGCATATCGGGCGTCGGTTTGCCGGAGTGTCGCTGATCGATGATCAGCGGCATATTCTTACGCAGGTGATTTCCGCGGCGGAGCGGGAAAAGCCCGATGCCGTCCTGCTTGCCGGGGACATTTACGACAAGCCGGCGCCCTCGGCGGACGCGGTCAGCCTGTTCGATGAATTCCTGACGGAGCTTTCCGCCTGCTGTTCCCATGTGTTCGTGATCAGCGGCAATCACGACAGCGCCGAGCGGATCGCCTTCGGCGGCCGGCTCATGGGAAAGAGCGGCGTGTACGTCAGCCCGGTTTACGGCGGAAGTCTGCGGCGGGAGATCCTCCGGGACGAGTACGGCCCAGTGGAGATCTGGATGCTGCCTTTTATCAAGCCGGCTCACGTGAGGCAGTTCGACGAGACCGTGGATCCGGACGACATCACCGGTGCCGTCCGGCAGGCGCTGAAGATGGCCGGAATGGACGGTGCTCCCGACGGGGCAGAGGAGTGGAGCGAGGCGGCGGAGCCAGGTGAAGAGGTCACATCGGCCGAACTGCGTGAAGCGGCCCCGGCAGGGGTCGTCCGGCGGGTGCTGATCGCCCACCAGTACGTGACCGGCGCGCAGCGCAGCGAATCGGAGGAGACGCCCATCGGCGGGCTGGACGGCGTGGACAGCGCCGTCCTCGAGGGCTTCGATTATGTGGCTCTGGGCCATCTGCACCGGCGGCAGCGGGCCGGCGGAGAGCATATCCGCTACAGCGGCTCCCCGATCGCCTATTCCTTCTCCGAGGCGGGAGATCCCAAGTGCCTGCTCATGGTACACCTGGACGGCAGGGGAAAGACGGCGGTTCGCGAAGAGCCGCTGTTGCCTTTACACGATATACGGATCCTGAGTGGGTCTTTCGATGAGCTGATGAGCGCGGCCCACGGGGAAACCGGGAGGGCGCGGCAGGCCTATATCCGGGCGGAACTGACCGATGAGGAATACATTCCCGACGGAATCCAGCGGCTACGGACCGTGTATCCCAACATTCTGGAACTGGCCTATCCCCGGATCACTTCGGCGGCCGGGGAAGGCGCGGCGGAGGAGATCGCGGCTTTCCATACGCCCATCGAATACGTGGAGGAGTTTTTCCGGACCATGCGGGGACGGGAGATGAGCAGGATTCAGCGTGAACTGGCGCTGGAGGCCATCCGGGAAATCTGGGAGGAAGAATCATGAGGCCGCGTATGCTGATCATGACTGCCTTCGGGCCATACGCCGGGAAGACCGCGCTGGATATGGACCGGCTGGGCGAAGAGGGGATCTACCTGATCACCGGCGACACCGGCGCAGGCAAAACCACCATCTTTGACGGCATCACCTACGCTCTTTATGGGGAGACCAGCGGCGGTGTACGAAAAGCCGACATGATGCGCTGCACCTATGCGGAGGAAGATCTGCCCACGGAGGTAGAGCTGACCTTTGCCTACGGCAGGGAGGACTATCGGATCCGGCGGCGGCCGGCCTATGAGCGGCGCAAGAAGCGGGGGGAAGGCGTGACCCGGTCCCCGGCGGTCTGCGAACTGGTGATGCCGGACGGTACGGTACTGACGAAAGAGCGGGAAGTGACGGCGGCGGTTATCGATCTGCTGGGCGTGGACAAAGCCCAGTTCACCCAGATCGCCATGATCGCCCAGGGCGATTTCCGCAAGCTGATCCTGGCTGAGACCCGGGAGCGGATCAGCATCTTCCGGCACATCTTCCAGACCGGACGGTACCAGCAGCTGCAGGAGCGGATCCGGGAGGAAGCCCGCAGGCTGGACCGCCAGAGGGAAGGGCGCCGGCAGCGGATCGACGCCTATGTGGAGAGCCTGGAGGCGGAAGAGACCGAACTGACCGGCGACGAACGGCTGATGGTGGGGATCGACATGCTGCTGGAGGCGGACCGGGAGAAACAGACTGAGCTGAGCGGCCGGCTGGAGCAGTGGTCGCAGCAGATGCAGGAGCGGCAAAGAGAACTCGCCGAAGGCGAAAGCGCCGCAGAGATCATCGCCCGGCAGGAGGCAGACCGGAAGGCGCTGGAGGCTCTGAAGGAAACTTCTGCCGACGCGGAGAAACGGCTTTCGGAAGCGGAAGCGAGGCAGTCGGAGGGCGCCGCCTTTCTGGAGGAAGCGGCGGCCATCGAGAGCCGGATGAAAGAGTACGACGAGGCAGAGCGGCTTACGGCGGAGAAGAGCCGTCTGGCGGAGGAACTGGCCGTCCGGGAGAAGGCTCTTTCCCAGGCTGGCGCCCGGAAGGAGGAACTGCAGCAGACAGTGGAGCGCGGGCGGAAGGCGCTGGAGGAACTGGGGCAGGCCGGCGAACAGCTGGAACGGCTGCGGGGCGAACAGAAGGCGAAAACCGCGAAAAACCAAGGATTGGAGGCTCTGGAATCGTCTATTAACGATGCAATATCCGCGGAAAAAGAGCAGCGGACCGAACAGGAAAACTACCGGCGTCTGGCGGATGACGCCGATCGGCGGCAGCGGGAGCACCAGCGGCTGCAGCGCATTTTCCTGGACGCCCAGGCCGGTGTGCTGGCCGCGTCCCTGACGGAAGGGGAGCCCTGTCCCGTCTGCGGATCGGCGGAGCATCCCCGTCCGGCGAAGCTGTCCGCGGAAGTGCCGGATCAGAAATCCCTTGACGCGGCGGAAAAGGCTGCCGCCGGCGCCCGGAAGAAGGCGGAAGAAAGCAGCCGCAAAAGCGCGGCCATGCAGGCTGCCCAGCAGACCCGGCAGCAGGAGATCGGCCGCAGCGGAAAGAACCTGATCGAAGGCTTCGCCGGGGAGGAAGATCTGAGTGCCCGGAAGGAACAGGTCCTCCGGGAAAAGCGGGTCGTGCAGGAAAAACTGACGGCCCTTCAGGAGCAGATCCGCGCGGAGGAGAGCCGGTTCGCGGAGAAGCAGCGCCTGGAAAAGCAGCTGCCTCTCGACTGGAAGGCCCTGGAGGAAGCGGACCGGAAACGGCAGGAAGAGGAAAACGCCGTGGCATTCCTGAAGACCGTCCTGGAGGAAAAGGATAAGAGCTTGCAGATACAGCGGGGGAAGCTTTCCCATCCGTCCCGGGAAGCGGCCCGGGAGGCAGCGGAGAAACTGCGGGAAAAGAGCGGGCAGATCCGGAACGTCCTGAAGGAAGCCCGGCAGGCGCACAGCCGCTGCCAGAAGGAAAAGGAAAGCCTGGAAGGGCGCCTTCGTCAGGCGGAGGAACTGCTTGCCGGAGCCGAGGCGCCGGACATCCTTGCCCTGAAGCGGAAGTTGGAGGATGCCCGAAGAGAAGAACAAGATCTGCGTCAACAGCTGCAGGAGGTTACCTCTCGGCTTCACGCCAATGAACGCAGCGCCGGCCGGATCCGGGAGGAAATGGCCGCGATGGAAGAAGAAGAGGATCGGTACACCCAGATTCGGGGCCTGGCGGAAACCGTCGGCGGAACTCTTTCCGGCAGCGACCGGATCATGCTGGAGGCCTTCGTGCAGATGCAGTACTTTGACCGCATCGTGAAGCGGGCCAACACCCGGCTGATGGTGATGACCGGAGGAAGATACTGCATGAAGCGGCGCCGAAGTCCGGCGGACCGCCGGGGGCAGAGCGGGCTGGAACTGAACGTTGTCGACTACCACAACGGAACGGAGCGGGACATCCGGACGCTGTCCGGAGGAGAGTCCTTCGAGGCATCTCTGGCTTTGGCTCTGGGCCTTTCCGATGAGGTGCAGTCCGGCGCCGGCGGGATCCGTCTGGACACGCTGTTCGTCGACGAGGGCTTCGGCTCCCTGGATCCGGAGACCCTGGAGAAAGCCATGGACGCCCTGCGCAGCCTCAGCAAGAGCAGCCGGCTGGTGGGTGTGATCTCCCATGTGGAGGAGATGAAAAGCCGGATCGACCGGCAGATCCGGGTGACGAAGAACGCCGACGGAACCAGTGAGGTGAAGATCATCTGAACCGGCCCGGCCGGACAGAACAGCGAACCGTATCGGCGGCCAAAGCCGCCGCGCAGAATAAACCGGGAAAGTCAGGGAGAGAAGGCCCGCAGGCAGGAAATCAGGAAATAGAAAGGAAGCATTATTATGGCAGAGATTACGATTACAAAAGAGAATTTTGAGCAGGAAGTGATGCGGTCTGACCTCCCCGTACTGGTGGACTTTTGGGCCGTCTGGTGCGGACCCTGTCAGATGCTGGCGCCCACCATCGCCGAACTGGCGGAGGAATATGCCGGCAAAGTCAGGGTCGGCAAGGTCAACGTGGACGAGCAGCCGGAACTGGCGATGAAGTTCGGCATTATGTCCATTCCCACGCTGATCTGTTTCAAAGACGAGCAGATCGTCGGGCAGACCGTGGGCGTCCAGCCCAAAGAAAGTATCGCCGCATTACTGAAGTAAAATGGCGGCGTAATTGCGGAGAGATCTGAAGAGTGCAGATTTCCGGGCTGCGGGAGCTGGTCACAGCAGCCCGGCGTCTTTGGCTTCCTGAATGAGCTGATCCCGGAAGTCCGGGTGAGACAGAGAGATCATGGCGCGCACCCGGTCGGACATGTTGAGAACCTTCAGATTGACACAGCCGTATTCGGTGGCGATGTACTGTACCTCGCTCCGCGGCGTGGTGACGGGAGTCCCCGGGGGGAACTGCAGAGTGATTTTGC
>JAUNRL010000078.1:222-5323 GCA_030535715.1 Bacillota bacterium | reverse complement strand
GTGCCTTCTGTGCCTTCTGTTCCCGGGATTCCATCTCCCTTGGTCATTTCAATGCCGACGGCTGCAACATATGTGCCGCTTCCGTCTTCCTTGTTCTTTACGTACACATACATCATGTACTCAGCACCGGAATACTGCTTTGTCACCTTATATTTGGTTCCATCTTGCGTAATCGTGCTGATAAGTGTTCCGCTGCCATTTTCATTAGCTGTTGCGTCCGCAGGCTTATCCTCTGTTACCTTATAGGCATAGACACCGGCGTTTGGGAAGGTGACTCCATCAAAAATGTTTCCAGTCTGTGCACCATAGGTCGTGGTTCCATTGGCAGTCTCCTGGTAAGTGGAGTTCTTTTTGATGGTCAGCGATTTAGGGTCAATATTCACCGCGGTCGAAGTGATCGGGATGGTGTGACCACTCGCATCGTTCAGGGTAACATCTGTCTGCTGCGCAAAACTGAATGTAAATGACTGATTGCTATCGAGCGTTGTTCCTTCAGGGACCTGAAGAAGCTTACCTACCGCTGCCTGTGCGGGATTACTTTCCGTTCCCGGTGTGCCTTTAGCGGGTTCAGTTGTAGTCGCAAACGAAACCGAAGTCGCTGCGATCAGCGTGAAGGCCGCAACCATGAGTGCTAACAATTTTTTTAATTTCACAATTAAATACCTACCTTTCCGTCGCCCCTCGTTTTTTAATCAAACGAATGGCATCATTAAAAAAACAACGATTGATATTGGAGATTGTATCCCGGCAGACTACCCCCCCGGTTCTATTTTGGTATCATCCGGGTAACGTCTTAACCGAATTAGGAATAATATTTTACCGGCCGGCAGTTGATTCAACCGGCGGCTTCAACAAAATGGACGGCCACCTCTGACCGTCCATTCGATTCATGTGATTCAGGCTGTTCCCCCGGTGAGGGGAACTCCGCATTAAGTCCCTTAAGGGGGCTCAGTCCCTGATGCGTTCCGCCATGTCTTGGGCTGCTTTCTTCAGCAGGTAGGGGAAGCGGGCCAGCTGGCCGCGGAGGTTGGCTCCCTCGATAGCCGCTGCCGCCTTTTCTTCCGTCATGCTGAACTCGTTGACGAGGGCATCCCTGACCTGAGCGATGTAGTCTTCTACCTTTTC
The DNA here is from genome assembly GCA_030535715.1 of Bacillota bacterium. Classification (GTDB taxonomy): domain Bacteria; phylum Bacillota; class Clostridia; order Peptostreptococcales; family Anaerovoracaceae; genus Lentihominibacter. The sequence continues at coordinate 4,198 of JAUNRL010000078.1, read as the reverse complement.
TTTGGTTTCGTCGTCCATCACGACAGCTTCACGCAGGCTTTTGGGCTTGGCCTTAACTTCTGCCGCCGGAGCTTCCCTGGCCTCCGCCGGAGCCGCTGCCGCCGGCGCCTTCGTCGGCGCCTTCTTCGGGGGGATGTCGAAGGTGTCAATGTCCTTCTCCGTGTCGGGTTCCGTATACTTCTGCTCCATGACCAGGCACCTGGGCGGACAGTTGTCCACGCAGCCCCTGCACTGGATGCAGTTCATCCGTTCGATGCTCCAGGCACCCGCCTTCCGGTCAACGGTAATCGCGTTCGTCGGGCAGGCTCTCTGGCACATGCCGCAGAGCACACAGCCGTCGATATCGATGCCGACCGCTCCTCTGGTCCGCTCTTCCCACTCCCGGGGAACGACGGGATACATCCGACAGGCTGTCTTCCTGAACAGGCTGTCAACCAATATTTTGCCGATTGTGAATACTCCCATCTCGCCCCTACCTTTCTGTGCAGCTGATGCACGGATCTATGGTCAGTACCAGAACAGGTACATCGGCCAGATCGCAGCCCTGCAGAGTTTTAACGAGTGCCGGGATGTTCATGTTGGTCGGTGTCCTCACACGCATCCTCTTCAGGAACCTGGAGCCGGCGCCCCTGGCGTAGTAGAACGCCTCGCCTCTGGGCTGCTCCAGCCGGGTGATGTACTCGGCGCCGTCTTCGACATTGCCTTTGACGTTGACCGCCACCGGGCCTTCCGGAATCATGGAGACGGCCTTCTCGATCAGCTCAATGGACTGGAAAACTTCCCGGATTCTGACCTTGGTTCTGGCCATGCAGTCACCCGCTTCCTCGACGATGGGCTCGAAGCCCAGCCTGCCGTAGACGCCGTGAGTGTCCGTCAGCCGCAGATCCTGCGCCACGCCGGATCCTCTGACCGTCGGACCGACCGCGCAGAGTTCTTCAGCCTCTTCTCTGGTCAGGACGCCCACGCCGGTCATTCTGTTCTTGATGGATACATCGTTGATGAATACGTCGGTCAGTTCCCTGATTTCACCCTTGATTCCATTCAGAACCTCGACAATTTCCTTCAGGTTCTCATCGCTGATGTCCTGCCGCATTCCGCCCACCTTGCAGATGGAGAACACGACCCGGCCGCCGGTGTTCTTTTCGAACAGATCCAAGATGGTTTCCCGGACTCTCCAGCAGTGGTTGAACAGGGATTCGAATCCGAACCCATCGGCCATGAGTCCGAGCCACAGCAGATGGCTGTGGATTCTGCCCAGCTCGTGCAGTATGGTTCTCAGGTATTCCGCTCTCTCGGGAACTTCCACGTTCATGGCTCCCTCGATGGCCAGGCATGCGCCCCAGCCGTGACCGAAACTGCAGATGCCGCAGATTCGCTCGACCACGTATACCATCTGGTTATAATCTTTCGTTTCCACCAGCTTTTCCAGGCCTCTGTGGATATATCCGATCGAAGGGATCGCTTCCACGACCTTCTCGTCTTCCACAACCAGGTCGAGATGGATCGGTTCAGGAAGCACCGGATGCTGTGGTCCGAAAGGAATGATCGTTCTTTTACCCATTTCGTTACCTTCCTTTCCTATTTCTTCGGCTTCCATGGAGTCGGCTCGGAGACCTTGAAGAAGGTTCCGCCGTAATCCAATTCGCTGTGGTTGAACTGGACACCAAACAGATCATGGATCTCGTTCTCATAGATGAACGCAGGCCAATAGATCCTGGTAATGCTCTCAACCTCGGCATCCACAGGGATATCCAGTTTCAGGTTGATGAGCCTGTGCCCCTGATCAAAGGAATAGATGATCTCGTAGTTGTCGTCATCGAGGACAACACCGCAGATCTGTCCCAGTCTGTAGCCTTCCGCTTTCAGATCAGCGACCCTGGAAAAAACCCGGGAAAGCTCGACGGGTTCGAAAACCTGCTCGACATGTACACTTTCCATTACGCTTCTCCTCCTTCTCCCCTGACTTCTTCCGCCGCTTCCTTCGCCGCAGCCTCTTCCGCCGCTTCGGCCTCAGCCGGGATTGCCTTCGCTCCGTTCACCATCGCCTCGCGCTTCGCCTGCAGGATTCCCAGACCCTTGACGACGCCGTCGATGATGGCCTCCGGTCTCGCCGCGCATCCGGGTACATAGCAGTCGACCGGAATAACCGTATCGACGCCGCCCAGAACGTTGTATGTGTCTCTGAAAATTCCGCCGTGGCAGGCGCAGATTCCGACAGCCACAACGACCTTCGGTTCCGGCATCTGCTCATAGATCTGGCGGACGACGTCCTTGTTCTGCTCGTTGACCGAACCGGTGACCAGGAAGACGTCGGCGTGTTTCGGATTACCGGTATTGATGATACCGAACCGTTCTACGTCATACATCGGCATAAGGCAAGCGAGAACTTCGATATCACAACCGTTACAGCTTGAACCGTCATAATGCACGACCCAAGGTGACTTCGTTACATATGCCATTGCTACACCCCCTTAAAACACCAGCTGCAGTATGAAAATGTTGACCATGCCCAGAACACTCGCTGCGATCCATGCGGATTTGAAGGCGAACTGCCACTTCATTCTCGCGAAGCAGTTGTCGATGATGACTTCCAGGAAGTACGCCGCGATGCAGACCAGCGCGCCGACCACAAAGCCCCATACGGTCCCGTTGCAGAAGAACAGGAAGATGAAGCCCAGGATGAAGATGTTCTCAAACCAGTGAGAGATCTCGATCCAGCCCATGGTCCGTCCGACGAACTCGGTGGTGACACCTCTGACCAGTTCCTGGTGCGCGTGGTGCGACATGGAAAGGTCGAACGGCGACTTGCGGAACTTGATGGTCAGGATGTAGATGAATCCGAAGAAGATGCCGATCATGGGCAGGAACGCCATGTTGTCGGCAGCGATCAGATCACCTACCGTGAAGCTTCCGTGGAACATATAGAATCCGATGGCTGTCAGCAGCATCATCGGCTCGTAAGCCATCATCTGCAGCAGCTCACGCTCCGCACCAACCTGCGCGTACGGCGAGTTGGAGGAGTAAGCCGCGATGATCAGGAAGACCGCGCCGATGGTCTCGGTGAAGATGACCAGCAGCAGGTCGCCGCCGCCGAAGAAGATCGCGCCGGCACCGATCAGGAAGATCAGATATGCGATGATATAGAAATCCTGGAATCTGGTGGGGGCCTGTTTCTCCTTCTCGAACAGCTTTCTTACATCATAATACGGCTGCAGGATCGGGGGTCCGACTCTCCGCTGCATTCTCGCGGACATCTTACGGTCAAGTCCTGCCAGGATACATCCGACGACCGGAGCCAGGACAAGGTATGCGATGATCGATACAATTCTTACTACCATTATGCCACACCTCCTAACAGACTCACCAGTGTCGCGACAACGTATCCGATGCCGATGACCAGCATGGCCGTGGTGAGGATATCTCCGATGACGTTCATCTTATGCTCACCGAAGTATTTCTCCATGTGCCAGTTTCTCAGGGTGAATTCAACTTCCTTCTGCATGGAGCCGTAGTAGGTCCGGTTGTCTCCGGTGTTGGCGCCGGCCAGATAGATCGGCACCACTTCCTTCTTCGACTTGCCGAAGAACATGGCCGCCAGCAGTACCAGCACCGCCAGCATGATGACCATGATGATCATGTTGCTGGAGCTGAGGATCCCTGCTGCCACACCGCCGAAGGCGCCTTCCAGATACGGCACCAGAGCGTAGGTGGAGATCAGCGGGAAGATCAGGCAGATGATCACGGTGAGGATCGTCAGCGTGGTGTGTACGAATGTCTCGGAGCCCCAGACGTCGTGCTCGATGTTCTGCTCGTTAGCAACGACAGCCGACAGCTTGCCCAGCCACTTGACCCAGTAGAACGCGGTCACCGCACTGCCGAAGCAGATGATGCCAACCAGAACGAAGTTGCCGGAGTCGACGAAGGACGTCATGGTCGCCCACTTGGAGATCAGCATTCCGAACGGAGCCAGGAACAT
>JAUNRL010000078.1:0-212 GCA_030535715.1 Bacillota bacterium | reverse complement strand
CACATAGCCAGTCTCGGCATTCTGACGAACAGACCGTCCATATCCTCGATCATTCTGCTGCCGATGTGGTGCTCCGCTGTACCTACGCAGAGGAACAGTAAAGACTTGGTGATGGCGTGGAAGATGATGAGCATGATACCGGCCCATACCGCTTCCGGTGTGCCAACGCCGCCGCAGGCCACGATCAGGCCCAGGTTGGCGATGGTGGAGTA
>JAUNRL010000077.1 GCA_030535715.1 Bacillota bacterium | reverse complement strand
AAGGCGAGCGCCCCGCCGCCGACCAGCAGCGCCACCGAGGGCGGCAGGCCGGTGATGTACGCGGTCGCTCTGGGGCTCATTGTGTTCTGCAATTACTACATCGCCATCATGGTCTGTCTGTTCATCGTGCTCTGGTACCTGGTGATCTGGTTTGAACAGCCCCGGAAGGGCGGATGGATTGCCTTTGCGAAGACGACGGCGCGGACAGCGGCATACTCCCTGGTCGGCGTGGCCCTGGCCTGCCCGATGTTTCTGCCCACCTGGCGCAGCATGAAGAACGCCTATTACTTTGCCGATGTCATGCCGGCGGAGTGGTCGTTTTACCATGATCCCCTGGAGATCGTCAACCAGCTTCTGCCCAACGCCCACCTCTGCTGCCGGGAGGGCCTGCCCAACCTGTACTGCGGGCTGCTCGTGGTGATCATGCTGGTGTTTTACTTCATAAGCCGCAGCATTCCCGTCCGGCAGAAGATCGTCAATGGGCTGTTCCTGGCCTTCATGTTTTTCAGTCTCAACGTGAACAGGCTGGACTTCGTCTGGCACGGGCTGCACTTCCCCAACGAGCTGCCCTTCCGCTATTCTTTCGTGATTTCCTTCGTGCTGGTGGGGATGGCCTGGCAGGCGTTCCTTCGTCTGCATGAGATTCGCGCAAAGGCAATCTGGGCTGTGCTTGCCGCCGGGATCGGCTACTACCTGCTTGCCGCCCGCATTCTGGAGGGAAGTCTGGACGATAAGGAGGAGTTTTTCTATCTGGGCATCGGGCTGCTTGCCCTCTACATCACCATACTGATGCTGCACCGAAAAAAGCTCATTGCGCCGGGAGCCTTCGCGGGGCTGCTGGTTCTGGTGGTGGCGGCGGAGATGCTCTGCTCGGCGAGCCTTGCCTTCGAACGGACCGGAAACGTGGAGCGGGAGCCTTACCTGAGTGACGCGCCGGCCATCACGGCGCTGGCCGAAAAGACCAGGGAGGAGTTCTGCCGGACAGAACTGCAGCCCTGGTCCATCATGAACTGCCCGGCCCTCTATCACTATCGGGGCATGTCTCAGTTCGCTTCCTGCCTGAACGCCGGCGCAACGGAGCTGATGGAGAAGATCGGCCTGGAGGGAGAGCCGGGAAAGAACCGTTACAACTATGTGTTCACGAGTCCGGTGGTCAACGCCATGCTCAACATGAAATACATCATTGCCAACGGAGAGATTCTGGGGGATCCCCGGTTTGAGATCAAAGATGAGGAGGGCGCGTGCACCCTGTATGAGAATACCCAGCCGCTGTCCATCGCCTACATGCTCCCCGAGAGCATCCGGACCTGGGAGACCTGGAACATGAATCCCTTCGTGGTGCAGGATGACTATGTCCGGGCGGCTACAGGCAATCTGGTTGACGGTGTGTTCCGGGATATCGGCAGCCCCGAGACCTCCTCGGATCAGGTAGAAATCAGCCAGACGGCCAGCGGCGAGTTCCAGACCTACGGCGGGGACGGCGCCGCCGGTTCGGCGACCCTGAGCTATGGCATCGCGGAGGCCGGCAGCCACTACATCTATATCGAAGCGGATCAGGCGGAAACCATTCAGGTGACACGCTCCGACGGATCGGCTCAGGATCTGCGGGAAGACTGCGGCGCGGTGGTTTACATCGGTGATCTGGCCGAGGGAGAGACCGTGGACGTGTACGTCAATTATCAGGAGAACGGCCAGGGCAGCATACGCTGTCACATCTGCCGGCTGGATGAAGAGGCGTGGAACCGGGCCTATGCGGCGATTTCCCGGGATACGATGCAGGTGACCGGTTTCGGGGATACCTGGCTGAAGGGAACGGTCCGGGCATCGGAGGATGGCGTGCTGGCCACCTCGATCCACTATGAAGATGGCTGGACACTGCGGGTAGACGGCCGGAAGCAGGAGATCGACGAGCTGGTGGGTGGAGATTTCATCTCCGTGCCGCTGACCGAAGGCAGGCACGAGATCGAACTGCGGTATCTGCCGGCGGGACTGATCCCCGGCGTGATGCTGATGATCGCCGGGATTCTGGCGCTGATCCTGCCGGATCAGCTGCGCCAGAGCCGGATCAGGCGGCGGAAGAGACCGGAGATATCGGACAGCGGAATGGGATTGTAGTACAGCAGAATCAGATCATGGGAAGGAACTGCGCGGATGCCGAGGCTCTCAGCATCCGCGATGTATTTTCTGAGGCCGGCGGGAGCGCCGTCCGCATCCCGTTCGATCGGCGCGTTGACCGGAGTCCGTTCGCCCTGAGCGCCGTCCGCCGTCCGTTTGTCCGGCGTCGGTTCCTTCGGCGCGCGGATCTGCAGAAGCAGGCCGATGCCCGAGGAGGTGCTGCGCACGCCGACGAAGTCGGAGGCTTCACGCCGGAGGATATCCAGCACCAGGGTCAGTTTCTGGGCATAGAGCTTCCGCAGCTTGCGGATGTGGGTCTGGTACAGCCCCGTCTCCATGAACATGGCCAGAGTCAGCTGCTCCAGCTTGGAGCAGGTGGGGGAGTAGCCGGCCAGCTGGCGGGCGAAGGTGCGGGCGATGGGCGCCGGCAGAACCATGTAGCTGATGCGCACCGCGGCGAAAAGGGTGCTGGAGAAGGAGCCCAGGTAGATAACCCGCTCATCACCCTCCAGACTGCGGATGGGCGGGATGGGCCGGCCGAAGTAACGCAGCTCGCTGTCGTAGTCGTCTTCGATGATGTAGCTGTTGTTTTCCTCCGCCCAGGCCAGAAGTTCGTAGCGGCGCCCGATGGGCATGACTGAGCCGGTGAAGGCGTGGTTGGAAGGGGTGACGTAGGCGGCCGCCCGGATGTTGACGGGCAGCTTTTCCAGCGACAGGCCGTCCTCGTTCACCGCTACGTCGGTGATGGCGAAGCCCCGGTCCCGGAAGGTGTTGCGCACCGGTGTATAGCCGGGACTTTCCAGCGCCACATGTCCGATGTCCAGATCCCTGAGGATGGTGGCCAGAAGACCGGTGATCTGCTGGGTGCCGGCGCCGATGAAGATCTGATCCGGCCGACAGGAGAACCCCCGGGACTGATAGAGGTGGCGGGCGATCTCCTCCCGCAGGGAAATCTCTCCCTGGGGACTGCCCTCGAAGAAGAGGGCGGAGGAGTAATCGTTGAGGATCCGGTTCATGCATTTTTTCCATTTGTTGAAGTCAAAACAGTCGGGATCGCAGCGCATGGGCGGATGGGTTTCGGCGCTTCCCGCGCTTGAATCGAACAGTTTTTGATCAGAAAGCGTATTTTCGAAGGGTACAGATGATCCCGGAATGACCCGCGGACCGGCCATTCGCCCGTCGTCTCCGGCCGCCGGGCTCCCTTTGCCGTCGGCCGGTTGTTCTCTGCAGCCGCTGACCCGGTCTGCGTAGAAACCGGACTGGGCCCGGCTGTGGATATATCCTTCCACCAGGAGCTGGCTGTAGGCTTTTTCCACGGTGGTCAGGCTCAGGCCCGTGGTATGCGCCAGGCCGCGCAGGGAAGGGAGCCGTTCCCCCTCGGCGATGCTGCCGGAAAGGATGGCCTCCTTCAGGTAATCATAAAGCTGAAGATACAGGGGCCGATTGCTGCTCTTGTCCAGAACGGGAAGTATGGCTTTCATGGGGTGCCCTCCTCGATTGTACTCCTGAAAATATTTCAATTTGTCTATTTAATACTGTACAATTTTCCGTTATCATAAGGATACAGGAAAACCGGCGGCCTGTAAAGGCTGCGGCACAGGAAGAAGCGGGTCGGCGAAACCGCACAGCGAACCGCAGGGAAGGAGGGAGACTGATGGGAGTCACCGATAAAGACAGCCGCGTATATCACATCGTGATGACGGCAATGATGATGTGCATCATCATGGTCTCTATTCTTCTGCTGCGGATTCCCATCCCCTTCACGCAGGGCTATGTGAATCTGAGCGACGCCATGGTCTTCATGGCGGTCATCATCCTGGGCTGGCGCTACGGCGCCGTGGCTGCAGGGCTGGGCAGCATGCTGGGGGATCTGATGGCAGGCTTCGCCATCTGGGCGCCCTGGAGCCTTGGCATCAAGGCGGGCATGGCCATCATCTTCGGCCTGATTCTCGAATCGGCTCTCTGCCGGCGCAAACTCAGCGGCCGGGGATTCCTGTCGGTCGAGATCGTCGGAATGGTTCTGGCCGGTCTGTTCATGGCCGCCGGCTACTATTTCGCCGAGGGCATCATGTACGGCAACTGGATTGTAGCGGTTCTGGGCATCCCCTGGAACATCGCTCAGTTTGCCGTCGGGATCGTGCTGGCCGTCGTTCTGAACATCGCCCTGGCGAAGACAACCCTGCGGACGATGATGGCCTATGCGGCGCCCGTCCGTCTGCAGACCGCGCACAGGCCGTAGCATAAATATGAGCGCATACATTACCGTAGACAATCTCACTTTCGACTACCTGAAGCCGGACGGCGTGACCATCAGGCGCGTCATCGACGGGATCAGTTTTTCCGTGGAAAAAGGCAGCTTCACCGCCATCATCGGACAGAACGGTTCCGGGAAGTCGACTCTGGCCAAGAACATCAATGCTCTGCTGAAGCCCGCCTCCGGCAGGGTTTTTGTCGATGGCCTGGACACATCGGATCCGGAAAACCTGTGGAAGATCCGCCACCGGGTGGCCATGGTGTTTCAGAATCCGGACAATCAGATCGTGTCGGCCATCGTGGAGGATGATATCGCCTTCGGCCCGGAAAATCTGGGCGTCCCGGCGGAGGAAATCCGGGAAAGGGTTGCCTTTGCGCTGGACGCGGTGGAGATGGAGGAGTACCGGAAGAAAGCACCTCATCTGCTCTCTGGAGGGCAAAAGCAGCGCATCGCCATTGCCGGCGCCGTGGCTATGGAACCGGAGTGCATCATCTTCGACGAGCCCACCGCCATGCTGGATCCCCGGGGACGGCGGGAGGTGATGGATGTGATCCGGCGGCTGAACCGGCGGAACATGACAACGATTCTGATCACCCACTTCATGGAGGAGGCCGCCCAGGCGGACCGGGTGATCGTGATGAATAACGGCAGGCTGCACATGGAGGGAACGCCGGAGGAAATCTTCCGCCGGCGGGAGGAACTGAAGGAAGTGTCCCTGGGCGTTCCGCCTTCGGTGGAGCTGGCCCATCTGCTCCGGCAGCGCGGAATTGCCGTGCCGGAGGATTGCCTTTACCCCGACGAACTGGCCCGATGGCTGAAGGAGAACTATGCCGATCCGTGTTAAACATCTGACCCACATCTACAGCGAGGGGCTGCCCCACGAACAGACGGCGCTGGACGACGTCAGTTTTGGCGTGGGCGACGGGGAGTTCGTCGGCATCATCGGCCACACGGGTTCGGGCAAATC
>JAUNRL010000076.1 GCA_030535715.1 Bacillota bacterium | reverse complement strand
CGGCAGCGGACCGGATCCGGATGCAGTTTCATGCCGATTCCCTCCAGGGTCTGGGCATCGCGGAAAACGGGCCGGGGCAGGTCAGCCTGGGGGCGTTGCTTTTGTACATTGCCGACACCCAGAAGACGGATCTAACCCACATTTCCCAGCTGAAGGTCTATGCCCTGGGCGATCATATGGCGCTGGACAAGGCCACGATCCGGAATCTGGAGCTGACGGAGACTCTGTATGAAAACCGGGTGCAGGGGTCGCTGTTGGGCGTTCTTGACCGCACACACACAGCCATGGGTTCCCGAAAGATGAAGCGATGGCTTCGGGAGCCGCTGAACGACGCGGCGCGCATCAACGCCCGTCTGGACGCGGTGGAGGAGCTGACGAAGGAGGTTCTGCTGCGCAACGATCTGAAGGATGCGCTGAAACAGATTTACGACTTCGAGCGTCTGGCCGGAAGGGTGGCTGCGGGCAAAGCCAACGGCAGGGATCTGATCGCCCTGCAGGGGTCCTGCGCCGTGCTGCCCGGCATACGGGAGGAACTTGACGGATGCTGTTCACCGCTGCTGCAGCAGCTTCACGATCAGATCCACTGCATGGAGGATGTGCACGATCTGATTTCCCGCAGCATTGTGGACGACCCGCCCATGACCATTGCCGAGGGCGGCGTGATCCGGGAAGGCTTTTCAGAGGAACTGGATGATCTGAAACTGTCCATCCGGGACGCCCGGGAATGGATTGCCTCTCTGGAGCAGAAGGAGAGGGAGCGAACCGGCATCAAGAAGCTGAAGGTGGGCTACAACAAGGTCTTCGGCTATTATCTGGAGGTCACCAAATCTGCTTATGATCTGGTTCCGGAGGATTATATCCGCAAGCAGACCCTGGTGGGCAGCGAGCGGTTCGTCACCCCTCAGCTGAAGGAGACGGAACGGCTGGTTCTCAACGCGGAGACCGAAATCAACAAGCTGGAATACCAGCTGTTTTCGAAGATCCGTGGCAGGCTGCAGGAGCGGATCCCGGCCATTCAGGAAACCAGCGGGGCCATCGCGGTGCTGGATGTGCTGCTGTCCTTTGCCCACGTCGGCGAAAAGAACGAATACACCCGTCCCCAGGTGGATGAGGGCGACGAGATTCTCATCGAGCGGGGGCGTCATCCGGTGATCGAGCAGACCATCCGGGACGGACTGTTCGTCAGCAATGACACCTGGATCGACCGGGAGAAGGCCGGTATGCTGATCATCACCGGCCCGAACATGTCCGGTAAATCCACCTATATGCGGCAGACCGCCCTGATCGTTCTCATGGCCCAGGCCGGCTGCTTCGTGCCCGCCGAACACGCTCGGATCGGGGTCTGCGACCGGATATTTACCCGGATCGGCGCCTCGGACAATCTGGCCCAGGGACAGAGCACCTTCTATGTGGAAATGAGTGAACTGGCCTATATTCTGAACTCCGCCACAGAACGGAGCCTGGTGATTCTGGACGAAATCGGCCGGGGCACCAGCACCTACGACGGTCTGTCCATCGCCTGGGCGGCGGCGGAATATCTGTGCCGCCCCCGGCGCCGGATCCGCACCCTTTTCGCCACTCATTACCACGAGATGACCGTACTGGAGGGGAAACTTCCCGGCGTGTGCAACCTGAGCGTGGATGTGGCCGAGGAGAACGGGGAAGTGGTCTTCCTGCACAGGATTGTGGAGGGGCGGGCCAGCCGCAGTTACGGTATTCACGTGGCGAAACTGGCCGGTGTGCCAGAGGAACTGCTTGCCGATGCCCAGCGTCACCTGGACACCCTGAACGACGACATGAAAGACAATAAGGCGGCGTTGCTGGATGAAGGCGGTGAACCGGCGGAGACGAAGGCGGATTCGGCCGATGAGCAGCTGTCCCTGTTTGCCCAGGTGCCGGATCCCGTTTCTCAGCGGATCCGCGGCCTGGATCTGATGAATACAACGCCCTCTGAGGCGCTGCGCATTCTGGAAGAACTGAAGGAACATCTGGGATAGAACTCCCGGAGAAAAAATATGATCAGAGTACTGGATAAAAATGTAGCGGACAAGATCGCCGCTGGCGAGGTCATCGACCGGCCGGTTTCTATCGTCAAGGAACTGGTGGAGAATGCTCTGGACGCTGGAGCCCGCTCTCTTACCGTTGTCATCCGGAGTGGCGGCAGGGATTACCTGCGGGTCACCGATGACGGTTGCGGCATCCCACAGGAGGAAGCGGAGATTGCCTTCCGCCGGCACGCCACCAGCAAGATCGAAAAGGAGCAGGATTTGGACGCCATCGGCACCCTTGGCTTCCGGGGCGAGGCTCTAGCCAGCATCTGCGCCGTGAGCCGGGTGGAGATGATGACCAAGACGGCCGGGGCGAAAACGGGCCGACGCCTGGTGGTGGAGGGCAGCGAGATTCTGTCCCATACGGCCATCGGCTGTCCCGACGGGACGACCGTTACGGTGCATGACCTCTTCTATAATCTGCCAGCGAGGCGGAAGTTTCTTGGCTCGGACAGCGCGGAAGGGCGCAGGATCACCGACCTCCTTTCCCGTATGGCTCTGGCCTACCCGGATGTGAAGTTCCGTCTGATCAGCGGCAAAAAGGATCTGATCCAGACCGCGGGAAAAGGGAATATCCTGGACAATATCCTGCGCATCTACGGACGGGATCTGGAGAAGGATCTGGTGCCCGTGGATGACCGGCTGAAGGGCTGGGTCGTCCGGGGATTCGTGTCCTCGCCGGGTCTGTCGTCCGCCTCCCGGAACCGGCAGATCTTCTGCGTCAACGGCCGGATCGTCTCCAGCAGCAGCATGGAGCGCGGGCTGGAGAAGGCGTATAAAGAGCGTCTGTTCACCGGACGCTTTCCCGTGGCCTTCCTGTTCCTTTCCGTTCCGCCGGAGATCCTGGACGTTAACGTCCATCCGACAAAAAAGGAGATCCGCTTCGACGATCCGTTCCAGATTGAGGATTTCATTGAAGACGCCGTGCGGAAGGCGCTGGCGGGCGCGGATGCCGTGCCCCGCGCGGACGGAGAGAATCTGGCAAAGGCAATTCCGGCGGAGGATGACGCCGCGCCCCGCGCGGACAGGGAGAACCCGGCGAAGACAATCCCGGAAGAGAAGAACGCCGCGGCCCTTCCCGGACAGGAGGAACCCGGCTCCGGGCATCAGGTCGATGTGAATGATATCCTGAAAACCATGCGCAGGGAACAGGAAGGAGAAGGTAATGACGAACTGGTCGCCGAATCCGTGCCGGAAGGCCACCCGCGTCTGGACATCCCGTCCCTTCGCGTGATCGGGATTGCCTTTGAAACCTACCTGATCACCACCGACGGAGAGTCTCTGTTTCTGATCGACCAGCATGCGGCCCATGAACGGATCTACTACGAAAAGTTTCTGCGGCAGTACCGGGAAGAGGAAACCCTCCGCCAGTCCATGCTGGTGCCCCTGCAGTTTTCCGTTTCGGCCGATACGGAGGCCGCGGAAGAGGAATGGATCGGCCATGTGCGCCGCATGGGCTACGATATCGAAAACTTCGGCGAACGGGTATACCTCGTCCGGGAGATTCCGGCTTTCCTGGCGGAAGGCGAGGCGGAAGAATTTCTGCGGCAGTTTTTCCTCGAACTGGATGGACACCCGGATCTGAGCCGGTTCGCCTCTCTGGACCGGCTGATCGTCCGTTCCTGCAAGTCGGCGGTCAAGGCGGGGGATGTGCTTCATCCCGAGGAAGCCGACGCGCTTCTGCGGCAGCTTTCTGCCTGCGGCAATCCCTGGTCCTGTCCCCACGGCCGGCCGACCATCGTGCAGATGAGCCGCCGGGATCTGGAAAAGATGTTCCGGAGGGTATGATCATGGTCGCGGAAAGAACCCGGATTCTGGTGATCGCCGGCCCGACCGCGTCGGGAAAAAGCGCTCTGGCTGTGAATCTGGCGGAAAAACTGGGCGGGGAGATCATTTCCTGCGACTCCATGCAGATTTACCGGGGCATGGATATCGGCAGCGCCAAGCCGACGAAGGAAGAGCAGGCGAGGGTGCCGCACCATATGATTGATGTGGCGGATCCGAAGGAAGCCTTCAGCGCGGCGAAGTACGCGCGGATGGCCCGGAAGGCGATCCGGGAGATTGCCGGCCGGGGAAAGCTGCCCGTCGTCTGCGGAGGAACCGGCCTGTATCTGAACGGTATTCTCTACGAAATGGACTTTGGCGACGGGCCGGAGGATCCGGATCTGCGCCGCCGGCTGGAGTGCCGGGCAGAGGAAGAAGGCGGAGAGGCGCTGCACCGGGAACTTGCCGCTCTGGATCCCGCTGCCGCCGCGCGGATCCATCCGAATAACGTGAAAAAGATCATCCGCGCTCTGGAGCGCCTGCAGCTGGGCGAGGAGCGGGTTCAGGAGTTTCAGGATATCCGCCGGGAAAACCCGGAAATCGATCCGGTGCTCATCGGGCTCACCATGGACCGGAAGAAGCTCTACGGCCGGATCGAGCGCCGCGTGGAGGACATGATGGCCCGCGGTCTTATGGAGGAAGTCCGTCGTCTGGCTGCCCAGGGGCTGACCGCGGAGGACATTTCCATGCAGGGAATAGGCTACAAGGAGCTGATTGCCTTTCTCAGCGGCGAAAACACGCTGGAGGAGGCTGTAGCTCAGATAAAGAAAAACACGCGGCATTACGCCAAACGGCAGCTCACCTGGTTCCGCCGGTACAGGGGCATGGTCTGGTTTGACCTGACGGATGACGACGCGGAACAAACGATCACCGGGGATGTGCTTCAATGGCTGAAAAAAAGAAAGTAAAACTGCATAACCGCAGCGACAAACCGGATAACGTGGTTCTTCGCCAGCGTGAAACCGAGACGGAGTGCGAAGGCATTCAGCGTCAGCTTCCGAGCTTCATGCGGGGGTATTTCGCCTACCTGCGGGGGAACGTTCTGCCGCTGACCCGGCTGAACTATCTGCGTGATGTGCGGTTTTTCTGCCAGTACCTGATCCGGGAGACGGATCTGACGAAGGCGGAGGAGCCGAAGAACATTACGCTGGAGGAATTCCGTGGTATTCTGGCCGTGGACGTGAACATGTTTGTCGACTGGTGCCGGGAATACACCGTGGAAGAGGAAGACGGCATTACCGTCTACCAGAACGGCAGCAAAACCCTTGCCCGCAAGAAAGCCTCCGTATCCGTCCTGTTCAAGCAGCTGTACCGGGACGGCCTGCTGGAGAAAAACATCACCGACGGCTTCAACCCGATCCGCGTGCCCAAGGCAGGGGAGAGGGAGGTCAAGGCCCTTCAGGACGACGAGGTGATGATCATGCTGGACGCGGTATCCACAGGCGCCAGCCTGACGGATAAGGAGCGCCAGTACTGGGAAAAGACGAAGAAACGGGA